>CAIVEA010000033.1 GCA_903904765.1 uncultured Chloroflexota bacterium | reverse complement strand
GCTGCTGGAGGTGATGGCGGAGCATCGCGTGCCGCTGCACGAGATCGTGGCGGACTTGCAGGCCAATTTCGGCCCCACCCACTATGACCGGATTGATGTGCGCCTATCGCATCAAGTTCCCAAGAAGCAAATGGTGCAGCGCCTGATCGAAACCGCACCGCAACAGGTGGAAGGCGAACGCATCGCCCGCGTGGATACGCTGGACGGTGCGAAGTTCTATCTCGCCGATCACAGTTGGCTGCTCATCCGTCCCAGCGGAACCGAACCCATGCTACGTATCTACTCGGAAGCACGCACCCCCGAAATCCGCGATGCGCTGCTGAAAATGGGGCGGGCGCTAGGCGAAAAAGCCATCAGCTAAACGTCCGCACGCCACCCATAAAAACGTCCCTCTGTTGTGCAGAGGGACGTTTCATTTCAAGGTCATCGTGTGTGAGGTTAGCCCACGCCAGCCTGATCGCGCTGGATGTTCACCGTCACACTCGGCGGTTGCGCGGACGAACTGGAACCGCCCGTGATGCGCCGCAACAGGTCGAACCAGAAAGGCGCACCCTGCGCCACCGCGAAAGTCGTCACCAGCAGCCCTACGATCTTCTGAATCAGGTTGGCTGTCCATGTCGGACTACCGGGTAGCAGATTCCATACATTCCGCAGATCGGTACGCGGGTCAGGCAATCCCACTTCTTGATTGGTCAGCACCATCTCGTCAGTCACAGGGACGAACTCCCAGCCAATCGGCAGTTGCAGTTGGCTGAGTTGCTCGAACGTTTTGGCGAGATCGGCAGCGGCCTGTTCCAACGAACCCTGTCCGTTGGCAGCATCCGCTTGCGCTTGGTTGGCATCGGCAATCTGCGTCCCTAGCTGATCGGACGAATTGCGTGCTGCCGTTGCCACCGCCGAGCGCAGCGCCGGGTCTTCCCAGAACGAGCGCAGGATTTGCAGCGAGTCGGCGTTCAACACCACCGACAGAATTAAGCCGACCAGCAACGAGATCAATTGTATCTTGCGCTTATACAGTTCGGTCACGCGCCCCATACCGTCATTGAACCAGTGTTCCAGCTTGGTACGCGCCTCCGCCAGACTGCGTGCCGTCACTAGCACCGTGTTGATGGCCGTCTGGAATACCGGGTCCTTGATCTTGCGAATGCCTTCCAGAAGCGGGATTAGTTCACCGCTTTTAACGGGCAACCGCCCCAACGAGTCTTCCACCGCTTCCAGCGTGTACGAAAGCGCCTGCTTGTGCGCTTCACTGGGCAGCTCGAGGATGGCAGCGCGGAAGTGGGTGGTGTCTGTCGCGCCGAAGCTCCGCATATCGCGCAGCAGTTCGCGCAGTTTGACCTTCTGATCGTTGTTGGGCAAGTAGCTGATCGCCTCCTCCAGCGGGGTGAAGATCGAGTTATCCGCTTCCGCTGCCAGCAGGCTAATCAACGCTTCCACGAACGTGTTGGGCGGGATGTAGTCCACCAGCGTCGCCCGCGAATGAATGATGTCCTCGGCCTGTTCAGCCGTGAGCGAGAGTTTGGGGTCAACCGCCGTCTCCACCATCCGAATCAACGGATGTGCGAGGATTTTGGCCTGCAACTCCTTATCACTGACCATGTGCAGCAAACCCTCTTTGAGTTGCTTGGCACGCAAGTTGAGGACGTTCAGAACCAGCGTATTGATCTGCGTGACGAGCAGGCTCAACAGGCTGAACACAAAGACCATACCGATAGCGATTTCAAGAATGGACGACATTTCCCCCCCTCAAACGGGTGTTTCGCGCTCCTGAATGAGTGTACCGCACACCATACCATTCTGGAAAATGACGATAGGAGAAATGAACTGAAAGCCGTATAATTGCCCTCTACGATTTGAAAATCCCGAAGGAGATAGGCAGATTATGGCATTCGACAAGATTGTTGTCCCGCAGGAAGGGCAGAAAATCACCGTCGAAAACGGTAAATTGGTTATTCCTGATAATCCCATTTTGATGTTCATCGAAGGTGACGGCATCGGCTATGACATTATGACCGCCAGCAAGCGCATCTGGGATGCGGCTGTCGAGAAGGCCTACGGCGGCAAGCGCAAGATTTCGTGGATGGAAGTCTATTCCGGCGAAAAAGCTGCTGGTGTGTACAACGGCAACTACATGCCAGAAGAAACCTTCGCCGCGCTGCGCGAATACAAAGTGGGCATCAAAGGCCCGTTGACCACCCCCGTCGGCGGCGGTTTCCGCAGCCTGAACGTCACCCTGCGTCAGGTACTCGATCTGTATAGCTGCGTGCGCCCCGTGCGCTGGTATCGCGGCGTTCCCAGCCCCCTCAAGCGCCCGGACGAAGTGGATGTGGTCATCTTCCGTGAGAACACCGAAGATGTGTACGCTGGCATCGAATATGAATCGGGTTCGGAAGCGAACGCGAAACTAGCGAAGTTCTTGCGCGAAGAACTGGGCGCAGAATTCTTTGAAGGCGCGGGTCTGGGCATCAAGCCGATCAGCGCGTTCGGCAGCAAGCGTCTGGTGCGTGCCGCCATCCAGTACGCCATCCAGCACAAGCGCAAGAGCGTGACGCTGGTGCACAAGGGCAACATCCAGAAGTTCACCGAAGGCGCGTTCCAGAAGTGGGGCTACGAAGTGGCCGCGCAGGAATTCCCGAACGAGACGATTTCGTGGGCCGAAGTGGAAGCCAAGCACGGCGGCAAAGTTCCGGCGGGCAAGATTCTCATTCAGGATACCATTGCGGACATCATGTTCCAGAAGATGCTGCTGCGCCCCTCGGAATTCGATGTGATCGCCACGCCCAACCTGAACGGCGACTACTTGAGCGATGCCATTGCTGCCGAAGTCGGCGGCGTGGGTATCGCCCCGGGAGCTAACATCGGTGACGAAGTGGCATTGTTTGAAGCCACGCATGGTACAGCGCCCAAGTACACCAATCTGGACAAGGTGAACCCCGGTTCACTGCTGTTCAGCGGTGTGATGATGCTGGAACACATCGGATGGCAGGAAGCCGCTGATCTGGTCACCAAGAGCTACGAAATGACTCTCGATCAGAAGGTCGTCACCTACGATTTCGCCCGCCAAATGGAAGGTGCGAAGGAAGTG
>CAIVEA010000032.1 GCA_903904765.1 uncultured Chloroflexota bacterium | reverse complement strand
CGCGCTCTCCACGTCCAGCACCTCGGCTTCCAGGCTGGTAATCGCGCATCGCTCACGGGCGGCAAGGCGTTCCTTTTCGGCAGCCTTCAACGCCTTGAGCGCTCCCAGTTTTCCGATCGCGCTGCCGTTGCCCGTGTCGTTTTGCAGCCGGGCGATGGTCGCGTCCATGGTGCCCATTTCCTCCGCCAACAACGCGCCTTGGTTTCCGTAGTCGAGGTAGACCTGCTGCATGGCATCGTAGATCGCCAAGCCCGCGTATACCACGCCACCGGGCGAGTTGATGTACATATTGATCTGACGATCCGGGTCTTCGCGCTGAAGATACAACAACTGCGCCACAATCAGGTTCGCCACCTGATCGTTAATCGGCGTTCCCAGCAGCACAATACGGTCGCGCAGGAGCAGGGAATAAATGTCGTAAGCACGTTCGCCACGACTGCCCTGCTCGATCACCATCGGGATTACATTATAAACGCTGTTCATCGTCCCCGTCCCTTTACCCTTCTGTGCTTGACTCGCCCGAAGGAGTCTCGGCTGCTACGAGCGCCGGAGCCTCCCCTTTCCCAATTTCCACAATACGATCCAGTACACCGCGTTCCAACAGTTCATTCCGCACGTTCTGGCGCATCGAAGGTGTATCCACCGCAGGCCGCAATTGTTCCGCCTGATCGCCAAACTGGGACAGCATCTTTTCGATTTCTTCGCTCACCGCCGCTTCCGTCGCGTCAATCTTCTCGGCACGCATCACTTCGCGCAGCACCAGCGAACGGCGCACATTCTTCACCGCAATTTCGCGGTAATCGGCCTTCAGCGCGTCGCGGTCTTTGTTGGTGATTCGCATGTAATCATCCAGCGTCAACCCCTGACGGCGGAAATCACGATCCAAGCGTTCCAGATATTCGTCAGTCTGATCGTTCAGCAGCGCGTCGGGATACCCGATGGTGGCCTTCTCGACCATCACATCCAGCACCTCGGCAGAAAACTTGGACTTAGCTTCGTTCTCTAGCGCTTTCTGCAAATCCTCGCGCACCTTCGTCCGCAGTTCATCCAGCGTCGTCACCGGATTTTCCTGATTCTCAGTCGCCTGTACTGCCAGATCATCATTCAGTTCCGGCAGCGTCATGTTTTCGATCTTCTTAATCACAACCTTGAACTTCGCTCGCTTGCCCGCCAAGTCTTCGTATTCGGCAGAATCATCCGGGTAGCTCAGTTCAAATTCGCGGCTTTCGTTCAGCGCCGCGCCTACCAACGCCTCACGGAAACCGGGGGCGGGCTGTTCATTTTCTTCGCTCAACACCAGTGTGGCGTTGTGCTCGTGGATGAATTCTTCGCCGTCACCTTCCAAACCATGATCGTGATCGTGGCCTTCATGCTCTTCGTGTTCTTCGGCCTTGGCGGGGGCTTCTTCGCCCTCTTCCAAAATCGTCCGCGCATACAGTTCCATCGTCACGCGGTTACCCAGTTCCACCGTACCGCTGTTCTCCTCGGTGACGGCAAACTGTTCTTGAATCTGCCGCAGCGCACGGGTCACCTGATCGTCCGTCACTTCCGGCTTCACGAAGTCCAAACGCACATCGCGGTAGTCATTCAGCGCCACCGTCGGTTGCAGCGGCACGACAAACACGAACGTCGGTTCCGGTTCCAGTTTGAACTCAGCCAGTTCGCCGGGGCCATACGGGTCAAGATTCGCCTCATCCAGCGCAGCCGAATAGAGCTTGTTCCCCAGAATTTCCACCGCATCTTCGATGATCGCGCCTTCGCCAAAATACTGAAGCACGATCTTGTAGGGGGCTTTACCCTTGCGGAAGCCGGGGATGTTCACCCGCCCCGACAGTTTCCGTGCAGCTTCCTGCTTGGCGCTCTCAAGACGCGCAGCATCAATCGCTACGGAGAAACGCGCTGTGTGGTTTTCGAGACGTTCGGTTTGGATGTTCAAGACTGGTATCCTTACAGAGGCTAAAACAGGATGATTATAGCACTGACAAGAAGGGATGTCTGTAAATGTTGTATTAGATTCGAATAGACGAGGCGCGGTTGAGGCGCTCATAAGGTGGGGAAGGCGGGACTCGAACCCGCAAGGTAGAACCACATGATCCTAAGTCATGCGCG
>CAIVEA010000031.1 GCA_903904765.1 uncultured Chloroflexota bacterium | reverse complement strand
GCGCCGAAGGCGGCTTCGTCTATGGCGGCGAAACGTATAAGGTTGTTGATCTGCCGGGGACATATTCCCTGCTCTCGACCAGCACCGATGAAGAAATCGCCCGCGATTTCATCCTGTTCGGACAGCCTTCGGTGACGGTGGTGGTAGTGGATGCCACCCGCCTCGAACGCAATCTGAATCTGGCGCTGCAAATCATGGAAATCACCGATCGCGTGGTGATCGCCCTCAACCTGATGGACGAGGCCGAACGGCACGGTCTGAAGATTGATGTGCGCCACCTGTCGCGCAAACTGGGCGTGCCCGTTATCCCGATGGCCGCCCGTCAACGTTTGGGGCTGGATGAACTGTTGAGCGCCATCGCGCAGGTCGCCAGCGGGCAAATCGTCCCGCAACCGCGCCGCCTGCCCGCGCTGCCGCCAGCGGTGGAACGTGCCGTACAGGAACTGACCACCGAACTGAATACCGAGTTTCCCGGTCTAGCCAATGCTCGCTGGGTGGCGCTGCGCCTGCTGGATGGTGACCCGACCATCACTGCTGCCGTGCAGAATGGCACGCTGGGCGATCTGACACGCAGCATGACCCTCGCGCCGCTGGGCGATACCCTCGCGCTAGAGCGTGTCTCATGAGTGCCGGACAATCGCCTCTGTTGGAGCAGGCCGCCCGTCTGCGGGCGGAACTGGCCGCCTCGTATCACGATCAACTCGTGGAGAGCATCTACGCCGATGCCGCGCAACTGGCGGACGAGGCCACCTCGCAGGATGGCGCACAGCCCCGCCTGCGCTTCGATCAGGCGCTAGATCGCGCTTTGACGCATCCAGTATTTGGCTTCCTCGTCATGGGCTTGATGTTCATGGCGGTGTTCTGGATCACGATTGCCGGCGCGAACGTTCCGTCTGCCATGCTGGGCGACCTGCTGCTGACGCACGTCTACGGCTGGTTGCATCAGGCGGCGACGGCGCTCAGCGCACCCGCGTGGCTCAGCGGCCTGCTGATTGACGGCGTGTATATGGCAACGGCGTGGGTGATCGCGGTCATGCTGCCGCCGATGGCGATTTTCTTCCCGCTGTTCACGCTGCTAGAGGACTTCGGCTATCTGCCGCGTGTGGCGTTCAATCTGGATCGCCTGTTTAGCTGGTCGGGGGCGCATGGCAAGCAATCGCTCTCGATGATGATGGGCTACGGTTGCAACGCGGCGGGCGTGGTCGCCACGCGCATCATTGACAGCCCGCGTGAACGGCTGATCGCCATCATCACCAACAACTTCAGCATTTGCAACGGGCGCTGGCCGACGCTGATTCTGATGGGGACGATTTTCATCGGGGCATCTGCGCCGCCTGCGCTCGCCAGTTTCGCCGCCGCAGCCAGTGTGGTCACAGTGGCGGTGCTGGGGATTATCGTCACGCTGTTGGTGTCGCGCTTCCTGTCACAGACATGGCTGAAGGGCGAAAGCTCCACCTACAGCCTCGAACTGCCGCCGTATCGTCCGCCGCAAATCCTCAAGACCATCACCACGTCGCTGATTGACCGCACCCTGATCGTGCTGTGGCGTGCGATTGTGATGGCCGCCCCTGCTGGCGCGGTGATCTGGTTGAGCAGCAATATCATGATCGGGAATGCCAGCCTCGCCGGACATCTGGTGAACCTGTTGAATCCGGTAGGACTGCTGTTCGGGCTGAACGGGGTGATTCTGCTGGCCTACGTGGTCGCCATCCCTGCCAACGAGATCGTCATCCCGACGGTGCTGATGTACACGCTCACACTGGGGCGCAACATCGCCGGGGCGCAGAACGGCGTGATGCTGGAACTGGACGACGCACAGGTGTACACCGTCCTGACGCAGGTCGGCGGCTGGACGATGCTGACCGCCGTCAACCTGATGCTGTTCAGCCTGCTGCATAACCCGTGCAGCACCACCATCCTGACCATCTGGAACGAAACGCGCAACAAGAAGTGGACGCTGGTGGCGACTGTGCTGCCGCTGGCGCTGGCCTTCGGCGTGACGTTCGTCACCGCCACCGCCGCCCGCTGGCTCGGTTGGGCGTAGACCTCACCCCGCTGCGCTGCGCTTAGCTTCCCCTTTCCACATGGAGAGGGGATAAGAGGGATGCGGTTACGACCTTACACGGGTGTTCTTTTGCGCCGTGATGGGACTTGCAGCAGCACCACACTCGCCAGAATCAGGCCGCCGCCGATCAACTGCATCGGCAACATGCTCTCTCCCAGAAAGATCGCCGCGAAAATCAGCGTGAGGATGGGTTCAACCGTACCGGAGATGGCTGCCCGCGCTGCCCCGATGCGCTGAATGCCCATGTTGAGGAAGAAAATCGGCATGACGGTGCTGATGGAGGCCAGCAGCAGCAAGCGCAAGCTGATGTCTACGTTGGGCGGCGGTTGCACGTTCCGCAGCACCAGCGCCAGCACCGCCAGCATGGCAAACGACCCGGTGATGCCCCACGCGCTGGCGCGGGCGAAATCACGCTGACCGCGCAGCAGCCGCCCGTTCACGATGAAATAGATCGCCACGATGAAGGCGTTCCCTAACGTCAACAGCACACCCACGAAGCTATCGCTGCTCAATCCTGCGCCGAAATCCGGGACGGTCAGCACCACGCCCACCGTCGTCAGTGCCAGCGCCAACCAGCCACGTCCGGTCAGGCGTTCGCCTAGCAGTGCCGCCAGCACCGCCACCATCGCCGGATACGTATAGAACAGTACGACCAACGTTCCGGCGGGCAGGCGTTCCAACCCGTACACGCCCATCAGCGCCCCGATGCCGAGTAGCGCGCCCATCCCGAACAGCCCCCAACGCGGCAGATTGCCCGTGACAGGCATCCGGCGCAAGCGGATCAGCCCCCAGAACAGCGCCACCGCCAGCAGGTAGCGCCATACCAGAATATCCAGCGACCCCATACCCGCCGCCTGCATACTTTTCACCCAGATCGGAATGAGCGCGAATCCGGTGACAGAGGTGAGGATGTAGATCAGGCCGCTGCGGTCTGAGGGGTTCATGTGGATGGTCTTTCGGTCATTTCGGTCAACGAAGAGGGTGTGCTTGGGCGGGGTGTGCGCTTCACTTGCAGCAGAATCACGCTGAGAAGGATGCAGGCCGCACCCACGATTTGCAGCGGCAGCAGGCTTTCGCCCAAGAACAACGTCGCCCACAGCAGCGTCATGACTGGCTCAACCGTGCTGACGATGGAAGCCCGCGCCGCACCGAGCATCTGAATACCCGCATAGAACGAGAAAATCGGGATGACCGTCGCTACCACCGCCAGCGCGATCAGATCGAACCACGCCGCCGGAGTGGGCGGAATTGCCAAGCCGCGAATGAGCGTCATCGCCAGCACAAAGATGAACGACCCGCTGATGCTCCACGCGCTGGCACGCGCCAAATCGCGCTGACCGCGCAGGATGCGGCTGCTGAACAGGATATACAGTGCGTACAGCGAGGCGTTGGTGAACACCAGCACCACGCCGGAGAGCGCCACCTCGCCCACGCCGCCGAAGATGCTCGGCACGGTCATCGCTGCACCCACCAGCGTCAGCCCCAGCGCCACCCAGCCCAGCGCCGACAGCCGTTCCCCGAAGGCCAGCGACCCGATGGCAACCATCGCCGGATAGGTGTACAGCAGCACCGTGTACAAACTGACAGGCACTTGGCTTAATGCGCTGAAGGCCGCCAGCGCCACCAGCGCGAACAACACACCCGATGCCATCAACTTGAGACGCGGCATGGGCAGTGCGGCTGGCGCGGGTGTCGGTGTAGATTCAGATGAGTTGGCGCGGCGCTTATCCAGCACTTTGAGGAGCGCCCAGATCAGCGGGGTGGCGATCAAGAAGCGCCACGTCAGAATATCCTGCGCGGAGGGAATGCCATTCTCATAGAGTGATTTGGTCAAAATCGAGAAAAACGAATAACCGACTGCCGATAGCAATACCAGCAGCAGCCCGTTGCGCTGCGTGCGATCCATGAAACCCCCATCCCCGCCACCCGTTTAAGCGCCCCACTATAGCCTACAGATAACGATTCCGTTAGTACCAGACCGCCCTCATCCCCGCCCCTTCTCCCAAGTAGAGAAGGGAGCGCAAACAAAAGCAAAACGTTCTTTCGTAGGAACATAGCCTGCCATACCCACCATATCCGCCGCACACAAGCGGCGCATTTCCCTGTGTTTCCTTCCTCGATAAAGAACCAACCCCTAAAAGCGAATTTGGGTGAGGTTCTGGCAGGGTTGACGGCGGGGCGGCAATCGTGCTAGTCTGGATATATGAGTGGTCACACATATATTGAGACATCGTATCGCTTGAGGCCAACATGAGCGAACACACCTATCGAATTAGCGGGATGGACTGCGCGGGTTGCGCCCGTGAGGTCGAAAGCGGCGTAGCGCGGTTGCCCGGTGTACAGGCCGTGCAGGTGGATTTCGCCACCGCCCGCATGCGCCTGACTGGAGATGTGCCGTTCGAGGCGCTGCGGCAGCGTGTGGAGGCGCTCGGCAAGGGGATTGACCTGCCGGAAACGCCTGCGCCCCCGCTGGAGTCCGGCGGCGTGCGCGGTTTCCTGCGTTCCCTGCTGCGGCGCGCCGAAACGCGCCTCGCGCTGGTAGGAGGCTCGGTCATTCTCGTGGGGGCGGTGCTGGCGCTGACCGGAATGCAGGCCGCTGCTTCGGGACTGTATATCGTCGCCGCGCTCATCACCCTGCTGCCGATTGCCCGCAGCGGCCTGCAAACTCTGCTCGTCAACCACACTTTCAACATCAATTTGCTGATGACGATTGCTGCGCTGGGCGCGATTGCCATCGGTGAAACGCTGGAAGCCGCCAGCGTGATCTTCCTATTCGCACTGGGCGAGGCATTGGAAGGCTACACCGCTGACCGCGCCCGCGACAGTCTGCGCGGCCTGCTGGCACTCGCTCCGGCACAAGCACGGCGGTTGAAGACGGCGGGTGACACGGAAAGCGTTCCGGTGGGGGCGCTGGCGGTGGGCGATCAACTGCTCGTCCCGCCCGGTGAGCGTATCCCGATGGATGGCGTGGTGCTGCGCGGCATGAGTGACGTAAACCAAGCGCCGATCACGGGCGAAAGCGTACCTGTCTACAAAGAAGCGGGCGCGGCGCTGTTTGCGGGGACGGTAAACGGCGCGGGTGCGCTGGAGATGCAGGTCACGCGGTTGGCCGCAGATAACACCCTCAGCCGCATCATTCAACTGGTGGAGGAAGCACAGAGCGTGCGTGCCCCCAGCCAGCGCCTGATTGACCGCTTCGCCCGCTGGTATACGCCGGGTGTGGTGGTAGTGGCGCTGGCGGTGGCATTACTGCCGCCCCTGCTGTTCGCCGCGCCCTTCTACGATCTGCCGGATGGCACGCAAGGCTGGCTATACCGGGCGCTGGAACTGCTGGTGATCGCCTGCCCATGTTCGCTGGTCATCAGCACGCCCGTGACCATCATCAGCGCGATCACGGCGGCGGCGCGGCGTGGGGTACTCATCAAAGGCGGCGCATATCTGGAGGCGCTGGGCGGCATCCGGGCAGTGGCCTTCGACAAAACGGGGACGCTCACACGCGGTCAACCCGCGCTGACCGCCGTCCGTTCGGTAGATTGTGCCACAGGTGACCCGTGCGCCCAGTGTGATGAGGTGCTGGCGCTGGCAGCAGCCGTCGAGCAGGGCAGCGCCCATCCACTGGCGAAAGCGGTGATTGCCGCAGCACAGACTCGCGGCGTGGCCGGGCGCTATGCTGCACAGGATGTGGCGGCGCTGGCGGGGCGCGGCGTGCAGGGCGACATCGCCGGCAAGCGCGTCACCATTGGCAACCATGCGCTGTTCGAGGCCGAGCATCCGCATGATGTGGTCTTGTGCGCGTGGGTGGATGCCGCCGAACACGACGGACAGACCGCCATGCTGCTGTGCGACGGGGATCGCGTGCGCGGCTATCTGGCGGTGGCGGATGCGCCGAGGCCGGAGAGCGCGGCGATGCTGCGCGAACTGCACGGGCAAGGCGTGAAAACCGTCATGCTGACGGGCGATAATGCAGCGGTAGCGGCTTCGGTAGCGTCCCATCTAGGGATGGATGATGTGCGTGCCAACCTGCTCCCCGCCGATAAGCTGGAGGCAGTGCGCGGCCTGCTGCGCGAACATGGCGCGGTGGCGATGGTGGGCGACGGCGTGAACGATGCCCCTGCGCTGGCCGCCGCCACAGTGGGCATAGCGATGGGCGGCGCGGGCAGCGCACAGGCGCTGGAAACGGCGGATGTGGCGCTGATGGCGGACGATCTGCGGCAGTTGCCCTACGCGCTGCGGCTATCCCGGTTTGCGCGGGCGCTCATCCGGCAGAATATCGCCGTCAGTCTGGCATTCAAGCTGGCGGTGGTGCTGCTGGCACTGGTCGGCATGGGGTCGCTATGGCTGGCGGTGCTGGCGGATGTGGGCATGTCGCTGGCTGTCACCCTGAACGGGATGCGCCCCCTGCGCCAGAAATGAAATAGCACCTCACCCCTCAGTCCCCTCTCCGTAGTAACAGAGAGGGGAAGCAAGGCAACCCTCATCCCCAACCCTTCTCCCTCAGGGCGAAGGGAGTCAGACCAACAGATGCGTCTTACCCCCCCTCTCCTAGCTGTACTCAGCGGTTGGGAGAGGGGTTGGGGGTGAGGGC
>CAIVEA010000030.1 GCA_903904765.1 uncultured Chloroflexota bacterium | reverse complement strand
TGGCTTCGCAACTCCTATTCTATCGAGTGCCGCATGAACGACTCTTTCTAGCAATCAAGGTTCTGTAGTAGGTTCACAGGAAAATGTTGTAATGGCACTTAAAAGTATTCTTCACTAAAACTACCCTGTTACTACAATTGCGTTTTGTAAGTAGATTATAAACCCAACATTACCTTTTGTTCATTAAGGTATAGTGGCACAGATCAGTTGAGTATCCGTTCGCGCTCGCGGCAATTTCAGAAGCACGAACGGACAATATCGGCTACAAAGCCTAATGAGGCATTCACCTCCATTTTCCAACGTCCAGCAGCCACGACACCGGACACCTCGCCGAATGCGACGGACAGCCCCCCCTTCACCGCCATTGAAGCACAGGTCGCCATCCTCATAACCGTTCCATGCCCGCTTGCTATCCACCACCCAACCCCGACTAGCCTCGTCAAGCCGTCTCCGGCGGCAGTGCGGACGCAAGCCGTTATGCAAGCCCTCTAGCGCACTCCGCGCTCGACCCGTCACGCACTGGCCTGTTAGATGTGGATGGGGATAATTCAGCGCATCAGGGGAAGAAAGATGTGTGGGAGTGGTCGTCGGTCAGCGAAGTTGGCGATGCACTGCTCACCGCAGTCACCTCGCAAAAACTCACTCACACCAACAGGCGCGTGTACCACGCGCTCGTACAGATGTGCCGCCCGCCCCCGCTGGTCACGCACAAAGCGCAGTACACTACCCACCATCCCGATCTCTCCACTACCCTGCGTGCTGCACTACGTCTTCTCGAAGTACGCGGGCGGGTGCGGCGGCAAGGCAACGGCACACACTGCTCGCTGGCACATGCCGTTGGATAGGATGTGGCGGCTACGGTGATCCCGCTCAAATATGAGGGATAAACAAACACAACAAAAGTGAGGTAAAGGAATAGGGAGGGATAAAAGCGATGGACAACCTTCCCAAACTCAGCCTAACGCGCATGCTTGAGAAGAGATGGACAATCGGCAAGTTATCGGGTGCTGTAGCTACCCGCGAGGGACAGGCTCACCCGACTCAGCTATCCACACAGAGTCCAACATGTAGATTTTTATATGCGTTATCCCGTTATCCCTTCACCGAGCCGAAGGTCAAGCCGCGAATGAAATACCGCTGGAAGAACACAAACACGAGCAGCGTGGGAATGCTAGCATACACCGCCATTGCGGACTGTACCCCGTAAGCCACGCTGTATTGTCCTTTCATCGAAGCCAGCCCCACCATCACGGTACGCATCTCGTTGGAGCGAATCAGGATGACGGGCCACAGGAAATCGTTCCAAATCCATGTGAATTGCAGCGTTGCCAGCACTGCCAGCGCAGGCAAACTCAGCGGCAACATCAGCTTGGTCAGGATTTGCCACTCGTTCGCACCATCAATGATACCAGCTTCGCGGATTGCCGTGGGCACAGCGGAGAAGAAATTCTTCATGATAAGCGTGCAAATGGGGATACCAAACGCAACATGGATGAGAATCAGTGCCCACAGGGTATCGTACAAGCCGAGATCGTTGAACAGCCGGAACAAAGGAATCAGCGCGATTTGCGGCGGAAAGAACAAACCTGCCACAAAGAACACAAACAGGGCATTACTCCCCCGGAATGGCAATTTGCACAGGGTATACCCCGCCAGCACGCCTAAGCTGATGGAGAGTATCGTGGCAGGTAGGGTCACAAAGAACGAGTTGCGAATGTACAGACCGGCGCTGCCGCCATTCCACGCCTCACTGTAATTGGTCAGATCGAAGCTTTTGGGCAGCGTCCACACGCCCACTTCCGCAATCTCCGCAGTAGACTTCAACGAAGCCAGTAAAACGCCGATGCTGGGCAGCGAATACAATAGCACCAGTATGGTCATGAATGCATAGAAGAAAATCGCCATCCGGTAACTGGGTGTACGGCGTTCAGTCGTGTTAGTCATATAAATGCTCCGCGTTGGCTGACTGACGGAAATAAACGACGATCACTGCCAGCGTAATCAGGAACAGCACCACCGCAATCGCGCTGCCGTAGCCCATGTTGTACTTCTGGAACGACTCGTTATACATGAACATGGCAAGGTTATCCGACGAATGGAATGGCCCGCCTTTGGTCATCACATACAGCACATCAAAACTCTTGAGCGAGTTAATCACCGCCAATGCAATCACGACCACACTGGCTGGCGCAAGCAGGGGAATAATCACATGGCGCACCCGCTGCCGGTAGTTCGCGCCGTCAATCTCCGCAGCTTCGATCAGTTCTTGCGGGATGGCCGTCAGCCCAGCAAGGAAGATCACCATCGAAAGCGCAATCTGCTGCCATGCCCATGCGATAATCACCCCCAGCAAGGCGTACTGCGGTTTGGCAAGCCACGCCGTCGCCCATTCGGGATGCCCGATGGCACGTACAAAGGTATTGATGAGTCCCCAATCCGGTTGGTAAATCCACAACCAGATTTGACCGATTACCGCCAGCGCCAGCGAAATGGGCAAATAGAACAACGATTTATACAGATTTCCGATGAAAGAGCGTCCGTGCAGAGCTAAGGCAAGCGTCAATCCAATGCCCGTCGGGATGACGATGGCTGCCACCGTCCAAATGACCGTGTTGGTGAGTGCCTTGCCGAACTGCGGGTCACGTAATAATTTTTCAAAATTGGCGAAACCGATCTGATTATAATCAACCGCAAACCCGTTCCAATCAGTGAAGCTGTAGTAAAACGACGACAGCAGAGGGAAAACCACAAAAAATAGATACACGAGAAGCGGCGGAGTCAAGAACAATACAATCCAGCGATACCGTGTTTTCGCCACAATGCCCCCTCACATTCCGTTGGCATGCAGATGGGGACGCGCCCAACGCAGCATCCCCATCTGGTCTATCGCATCAGGCGCGGCTTTTGCAGCCGCGCCTACCGAATATGCGGGTTACGACTTCTTAAACACATCCACCGCAACGGCTTCAGCTTCATCAAGATAAGCCTTATAGCCCGACGGATCGTTCATGAACTGTGCGAACATATTCAAGCCAGCATCCGCCATCGGCGGAGTGGTGGACAGGTCATAGCCACTCAGGAAGGCCACGCTGCCCAGATAGTCAGCGGCTTTCTTCATGACCGGGCTGTAGATGCCGGGGTCAACATTGCTGACCGCCGCCAGAGCGCCCTGCCCAACTGCCCATGTCGCCTGCGCTTCGGGAGACAGCATGTGCATGATGAGCGCCTTCGCACCATCGGGGTTGGCAGCAGAGGCCGGAACAGCCCAACCGTCCACAGAACCATGCACGACCATCGGCACATCAGGATTGATCGCCGGGAATGGGAAGAAGTCGTAGTCGTCAATCGGCTTCAGACCGTTGCCATCCCAGTAACCCGTGATCCATGTCCCCATCAGGGTCATAGCGGCTTCACCGTTCGCCACCTGATCGGCTGCGTCCGTCCAATCATAAGCGTTAGCATCGGCCACGAAGTAACCTGCATCCACCAGTTGCTTCCATGCTTCCAGCGCCGTCGCCACTTCTGGCGAATTGTAAGCCACTTCGCCAGCCATCAACTTTTGACGGAATTCCGGCCCTGCCGTGCGCGAAACCGTGTAGTCCAGCCAGTACTGCGCCGGCCAGCGGTTCATCGAACCGAGAGCGATAGGAGCCACGCCCGAAGCCTTGATCGCTTCGCAGGCGGCGAGGAATTCGTCCCATGTGGTCGGCATGCTGGTCACACCGGCGGCGGCCATCACCTTCGGATTATAGAAGAAACCCACAATATGCACGTTCATCGGGATATTGTACACATCGCCGTTGTAGATGGAGGCGGGCTTCACACCTGCCGGAATGATCGAATCCAGATTGTTGTCATTCCAGAAATCGGTCAACGGCATCAAGCGATCCGCGTCCACAATGAACTGAGTACGAGCGCCTGCCCAGTACGAGAACAAGTCCGGCGGATTGTTACCAGCAATGGTGACGAGGATTTGCGTCTTGAAGTCCTCATGACCCGCCGAGTTGTCTACAACCTTCATATCGGGGTTGGCTGCGGTGAAACTGTCGAACAGATCAGACTGCTGAAAAGCG
>CAIVEA010000029.1 GCA_903904765.1 uncultured Chloroflexota bacterium | reverse complement strand
ATGCGTTCTTCCAGCAGCCACTTCTTGCGCCCGCCGTCAATCAGGCTGACCGCTTCGTGACCGTAGTACTTCAACAGCCAGAAAGCGTAAGCTGCGAACCAGTTGTTGTTGTCGCCATACAACAGGATGTGCGTGGACGGGGTGATGCCGGCGCTGCCCAGCAGAGCTTCCAAATCGCTCTGGCTGATGATGTCCCGCGCCACCTGATCTTGCAATTGCGTCTGCCAGTTGAAAGCCACCGCGCCGGGGATATGCCCCTGCTCGAACTGGGTGGTATCCACATCCACTTCTACGAAGCGCAGGCCATCTTTGCCGATGTGATCGGCAGCCCACTGGGTACTTACGAGTGCGTCTGTCATGACCGATTTCCCTTTCCCTCATATCCTTGCATCGTCGGAACCTGCATACTGTTCGCTTGACCACCCACCGGAAATTGGGCGGTTGTGGCGTTCAGCCGTCAAAGACTGTTTCCGGCAGTCTTTGACGGCTAGGCGCTACGGGCGAACGATCAGTTCCCCTTCATCGAAGGCGGAGCGATCATGACGCAGCCACCACGCCCGCTGTTCGGCATGTTTAGCGGCGTAAACGGCGGTAATGATGTAGACGAAGTTGGGCAGCGCGTGGTCGCGATCATAAATCGAGGGGATGGCGGGTGAATCCGGGTGGCTGTGGTAGTAGCCCACCAGCGTCAGGCCGCGCTCATCAGCTTCATCTTCCAGCTTCGCCCAGTCCTGCGGAGTCATGGCATAGCGGTGCCACTGTTCCTCACTGGCAAAGGTGTTTGTGATGGGAATGACATCGCGGATGATGACGTTTTCCCCCGGTTCGCCCAGCAGGAAGCCGCCCGCCTCGTTCGGGTGTCCCGCTTCCAACAGCGCGAAAATCTGATTTTGCAGGCTGGCGCTCAATTCCACTTGCATCGTGTATGACATCCTATCCGTTCACAACCAACAAAAAAGCCACCCGGCGGGGGTGGCTTTTGGACTTCACTGTGACAGGTTGACTGGTGTCAACTGTGCCGCCCACCCCGCAAAACGAAAATGCCGCACATACACATCATGCGGCTGTTGCACATACAACACATTGTGTTGCTGTGAGGGGTGGCGGGGGTAAAAGCGTTCATGCCCGAAAGGCTAACACGCTTTTGGATGGAATGCAAGAGGTTGCTCAGAGAAGACTCATCAAATGGATGGCTCAGCCATCGTGCGCGGCAGCAGAACACGGAATACTGACCCCATCCCGACCACGCTTTCTACTTCCATGCGACCACCGTGCGCGGTGACAATCCGCTTGGCGATGGACAGCCCCAGCCCGGAGCCTTTGGTCGAAGGGCGATGCGCGTCCGCCCGGAAGAAGCGATCAAAGATGTGCGGCAAATCTTTGGCAGGGATGCCGCTGCCGCTGTCCTGCACGCGGATGACCGCCCAATCGTTTTGCATTTCCACGCTCACGCGGACATTGCCGCCGTTCGGGGTGTATTTGATGGCGTTGCCGATCAGGTTGGAGAGTACCCGTTCCATGTTGGAACGGTCAAACGGGATGTTCAACGACTCCGCGCAGGGGTGGAGCGTCAACTGCTGCTGCCGTGTGGCGGCCAGCGGCTCGAATTTGCGCGTCATATCGGTCACAGTCTCGTTGATGTCCTGCGTGACAAAATGAAATTCGGTGTGTTCGAGTTGATCCAACCGCGAGAGTGTGAGCATGTCGCGGATGAGCATCTCCAACCGATCTACTTCCGAGTCCAGCAGCACCACGCGCCTGCGAGCTTTCTCGATGTCGTTGGCATCAATGGCGCGGCCTAACAGATACAGGCTGCTTTTGAACACCGTCAGGGGCGTGAGAATGTCATGCGAGACATCCCCCAAGAATTGCTGGAGCATCGCCACCCGTTCGCGCTCCACCAGCAAATCCAGCCGCCGCACTTCGGCCTGCCGCTGCTCGGTCACATCCATCATCGAAATCAACACCCGTGAAAAATCGGTCTCATGCCCTTTCATCACCTGCCATTTCAGGCTGAGGTCGTGCATTTCATCGTGCATCATGAAGTGATGACCATCCAGTTGAAACTCCAGACGGCGCTCATCTATTGCCAGCAGTTCGGCGGTATAACCGGGGCGGTTGTTCGGGTGGCTGATGGAGAAACTGCTCCCCAACATGCCCGTCTTATCCGAGATGCCGAACTGCCGCATGGCTGCCGGATTCACATCCCGGATGATAAGCAGGTTGATGAGCCGATCCACTTCTTCGGGGTGCGTGTCCAGATAGGCTTTCATGTCCTGCACACCTGAACGCCGTAGATCATCCAGCGCATGCAATATCTGGCTGAAATCCTCATCCCACAGCGGGACGGGCATATTATCAAACGTGCTGCGAAACTGCGCTTCGGAATCGGCCAGTTGCTGATTGGTATGCCGTGCCATACGGGTGGCGACAGTCAGCACCAGCGTGATGGCGGCCACAAACAGTTGAGTGAGGACGAACGGGCCGGTGTACTGCATTTGCCGGTTCATGACGATGACCGAAGCGATGGCGAGGCTGGCCGCCGCCATGCCCACAATGGTACGGGCACGACAGAACAGACCGGAGATGAAAACCGGAATGCACAGTACCCCGATGGCGTAAATCGGGTAATCGTTGACGGCGATGACGTACAACACCACAGCGTAAGCCAGCCCGATTTGCAAGAAAATAGCGATCCGGTAGCGGGGGGTGCTGCTGAGCAGTACAGATGCAATGCAGAAGGGAACACCAATCAGCAGCGCGGGGAGTGATTGGCTACGTGAATTCAAAATCGTCAGTCCGGCGGCGGCGCTGTAGAAAAAAAGCCCCACCAGTGCTAGTAAGCGGGTCGCCATCACTTGTTGCGCTTCGATGGGCGATAACGACTCCGGCATACGCAAAACCTCACGCCAATTCCAGTGTAAAGAGGTCATAGGCAGTTCTTTTCATTGGCTGTCGTGTATTCATTATATGGGAATGTTGGGCTTTTATTTCATAAATTCTGTTGGTTTCATGATATTTTGGTCCACATCCACCACATATCGCCACGCCGCCCGCCTGTGTACAATAGAGGCAGGCTATGGATCGTCTTAGTAGGGATACATGATGGGTCAGATCAGCCACTGGTTATGGAAGTTGTGGATAGGGATGCGGCTGCGCTGCCCGAACTGTGAGCGCGGCAAAATGTTCAGCGGCCTGTTCCGCATGGAGCCGGTTTGTTCGCACTGTGGCGCACGCTACGAACGCGCACAGGGCGAGTCCATCGGCGGCACGCTCATTAATCTGGTGGCGGCGGAGATGCTCAGTATGGGCGGGTTCATCATCACGCAGGTGCTTTTTTCACCGCCCATGCTGTTCCAACTGGTGTTCTGGGTGTCGTTCAACCTGATCTTCATCGTGCTGTTCTACCGCCATGCACGGAGCATGTGGGTGAGCGTGGCTTACCTGACAGGGGGCGTGTATCCCGACAACGCGCCCCCCAAACCGGGTTCGCAGTTATGACGCGCCTGCATGCCTGCCTGATCGCCAATCGCGGCGAAATCGCGGTGCGAATCGCCCACGCTTGCCGTGAAAGTGGTCTGCGGGCGGTGGCGGTCTATTCGGAGGCCGATGCCGCCGCACGGCACGTTCGCGCCGCTGACGAAGCCTATGCGCTGGGCGGCGCTGCCCCCGCCGAAAGCTACCTGAATATCCCGCGTTTGATCGAAGCCGCGCACCGCACAGGCTGCGACTGCCTGCACCCCGGCTACGGCTTCCTGTCCGAATCCGAAGAATTTGCCGCCGCCGTACAGGAGGCGGGGCTGGTGTGGGTAGGGCCACCGCCAAATGCCATCCGCCGCATGGGGGTGAAAACCGAAGCGCGGGCGCTGATGCAACAGGCTGGCGTGCCACTCGTCCCCGGTTTTCAGCAGACCGACGCAAGTGATGCCGATTTCCAGCAGGCGGCGGCGCGTATCGGGTATCCGGTGATGGTGAAGGCGGCGGGCGGCGGCGGCGGCAAGGGTATCCGCATCGTGCGCCAACCGGAGGCGCTGCCCGAAGCGTTAGCCGCCGCCCGCCATGAGGCCGAACATGCGTTTGGCGATGCGCGGCTGTTCCTCGAAAAGTACATCGAACACGCCCGCCACATCGAAATTCAAGTGCTGGCGGACGCGCACGGTCACACGCTGCACCTGTTCGAGCGCGAATGCAGCGCCCAGCGCCGCCACCAGAAAATCCTCGAAGAATCGCCCTCCCCGCTGCTCACGCCGGACGTGCGCGCCCGTATGGGGGCGGCAGCGGTGGCGGCGGCGCAGGCGGTGGGCTATGTCAACGCTGGGACGGTGGAGTTCATCGTCACGCCGGACGGCACATTCTACTTTCTGGAGATGAACACCCGTTTGCAGGTGGAACATCCCGTCACCGAATGGGTCACAGGACTCGATCTGGTCAAGTTGCAATTCCAGATTGCGGCAGGCGAGGCGCTGCCCTTCACACAGGACACGCTGACGCAGCGCGGTCACGCCATCGAGTGCCGCCT
>CAIVEA010000028.1 GCA_903904765.1 uncultured Chloroflexota bacterium | reverse complement strand
CGGCGCAGGCTGCCCGCGAAGGCCACCCCCTCGGTGATAGTCTGGCGCTGCTGGTGGTGCATGGCACGCTGCATCTGCTTGGCTATGACCACGATACGCCGGAGAACCGCGCTGAAATGTGGGCGGCACAGGCTGAGGCGCTGCGCGAACTGGGCATTTCGGAGGCGATTGTTCCTGCGCTGGAGGAGGGCAAGGATGACGCGCACTAAAAAAGTGCTGGATGCCCTGACCAGCACAGCGCGAATCAACCCGGATGACTTTAGCCCCGGTAGCAGCCCGAATCGCATTGAAAGCCTCGGCTACGCACTGGCAGGGTGGCTGTATATGCTGCGCTTCCAGAAGAACACGCGCATCATGTCGGTCATGAGCATTCTTGTGATGGGCGTGGCGCTGTGGTTGCAGGTGGATTCGCTCTCGTGGGCGATTCTGATTCTGACGATCACGGGCGTGTGGATGGCGGAATTTTTGAATGCGGCGGTGGAAGCTGTCGTGAATTTGGCTTCGCCGGGGTATCACCCGATGGCGAAAGTGGCGAAAGATGTGGCCGCCGCTGCGGTGTTGCTGGCCGCGATTGCTGCGGCGCTGATTGGTGTGCTGGTGCTTGGCCCGCCGCTGTTCTTGCGGTTGGGATGGTGAGGACGAGGCGCTAATGGACGATTTTGAACGTTGGCCGCAGGACGACCCGGATGAGTCAGGGGAGACGAATCTTCCCGACGAGATTGCACCGCCCGTTTTGCCGCCCATGTCGGATGTGGATGCGCTGCCGCCTGCACCCGCCGCGCCACCCCGCGCCAGCCGCGCCCGTGAACGGCACGAACGGCGCAAACAGCAGAAGATGGCGGGCGCTGCCGTGCCAATTGCGCCCACCCGCCAACTGCGGCCTTCTGGCGGCTTCAAAATGCCGGAGATTCGCATTCCGGTTAATCGGTTGGTCGTATACGGGCTGGCCGGCGTAGTTTTTCTGATGTTGGTGATTTTTGCCATCGGGCGCTTCAAGAATGAGCCGGTGCAGGTGGCGACCAACGCAATCTGGGTGGATAAAGAGTGGTCGTATGGCAACCGCAACGATGCTGATATGGCTGCCCTCGCGCAGCGGTTGCAAGATAATCGGGTGGGGACAGTGTATGCATGGGTGGGGCTGCTGCAACCGAACAACGCATGGACGGATATTGCCGAATTGGATAAGGCGAAGAGTTTCGCCAAGCAACTGCGGGCGGCTTATCCCGAACTGGCGATTTACGGCTGGTTGAGCATCGGTTCGCAGGGCGCGGACGGCAATAACCGTTTAGGCGACCCCACCGCGCAGCAGATCATCGCGGATTTCAGCAAGCGCGTCGTGACCGATCTAGGCTTCGATGGCGTGATGTTGAACATCGTACCTGTTTCGGATGGCGACGAAACCTATCTGGCGACGTTGCGAAAAGTGCGGGCGACTATTGGCACAGACTCACACATGGCAGTGGCGGTGCAGCCCGACTGGACACCGGAAGAGGCTGGCATCCCCATCCCGACGCAAATCAAGCCGGGGACAGTGTGGGCGAAAGAGTTCAAGCAGCGCATTTCGCTGTTGGCCGATCAGATGATCGTGACGGCTTACAACAGTGGCCTGACCACTGCCGCTGATTACAGCGCGTGGATGGCCTATCAGGTGGCGGCTTATGCACAAGCGGCTGCTGAACTGGACAGCCAGACCGAGATTTACATGGGCGTTCCCACTTACGAAGGCCAGCCGCCCATGCACGATCCGGCGGTGGAGAATGTGGCCTCTGCGGTGGCCGGGGTGCGTGCAGGTTTGCAGCAGGCGGGCGCGGCGGGTTCGATGGTGAAGGGAATCGCCATTTACGGCGAATGGGATACTACCCCGCAGGATTGGGAACAAATTCGCTCGCTGTGGGTGAATTGACCTCACCCCTCTTATCCCCTCTCCGCGCGGAGAGGGGACGCTAAGCGCAACGTGGCGATGTTTGGTTACTTCGCCAATTCCTCGTAGAAGCAGATGGCAGTGGCGATTCCCTTGTGGAACATCTCAATCGTGAAGCTCTCGTTCGGGCCGTGTGCGCCGTCACTGCTGAGGCCGAATCCCATCAGGATGATGGGCAGGTTGTTCAGTTGGCGCTGGAAATCCGCCAGAATGGGCAGTGTGCCGCCGCCGCGCTCGAAGATCGGCTTGCGCCCCCAACCACGCTCATAGGCGACGGTAGCGGCCTGCATCGCGTTGCTGTGCAAATCCATTACCGCCGGATACGCTTCTGCGATCAAACGCACCTCGGCGCGGACGGTGGGCGGGGCAATGCTGAGCAAATAGGCTTTGACCTGCTCGAAGATGGCGCGGGGTTCTTGGTTTGGCACAAGGCGGCAGGAGAGCTTCGCCAGCGCCTTCGCGGGGAGTACCGTCTTTGAGCCTGCGCCGTAGAAACCGCTGACGATGCCGTTCACCTCCAGCGTAGGCCGTGCGCCAACGCGCTCGTGTAATTCATAGCCCGCTTCGCCCCAGAAACCGCTGACTCCCGATACAGCTTTCCAGTCGGCTTCGGTGGGAGCGCTGTGGCGCAGCGTTTCGCGCTCGGCGGCGCTTAGTTCCGCCACCGCCTCGTAGAAACCGGGGACGGTGATGCGGCCATCCGGTGTGTGCAGGGCAGCGATCATTTCGGCGATCACCTGCGCTGGATTGTGGACGATGCCGCCGAAGCCGCCGCTGTGCAAATCCTGTGATGGGCCGATCACTTCCAGTTCAAAGTACATCAGGCCGCGTGTGGCGTAGCAAATCGAAGGCTGGTTCATGTCCTTCATGCCGGTGTCCGAAACCACGCACACATCGGCCTTGAGCAGGTCACGGTGCTGCGCGACGAACGTGCCTAGATTGGGCGACCCGATTTCTTCTTCACCTTCGATCAGGAATTTGATATTCACGCCGGGTTTGCGTCCTTCAGCCATGAGCGACTCGACGGCTTTGACCTGCGCCAGCGCCTGTCCTTTGTCGTCGCTGGAGCCACGTGCGTACAGTTTGCCGTTCCGTTCGACGGGTTCAAACGGTTCGCTGTGCCAGCCATCGGTGAGGACGGCGGGCTGCACATCGTAGTGCCCGTAGATCAGGACGGTGGGGGCGTTCGCGCCTGCGCCCAACCATTCGCCGTATACCACCGGATGTCCGGCGGTGGGCATGATCTCCACGCGGGTGAGGCCGATGCGCCGCATATCCGCCGCCAGCCATTCTGCCGCCCGCTGGATGTCCCCGGTGCGGGTGGGATCGGTGCTGATGCTAGGGATGTGAACGAGGTCTTTCAACTGGTCGAGAAACGCGCCGCGCTGGGCATCGGCATACTGGAGTGCGGTCATTTCGATTGTCCTTTGGCAATTTCGGCATAAAAATAGGCGGCGGTGTGAATCCCTTTGCGGAACATCTCGGTATGATAATGTTCGTTCGGGCCGTGCGCGCCGTCGTTGTTTAGCCCCAACCCCATCAGAATCACAGGCAGATGGAGTTCGCGCTGGAAGTCGGACACAACGGGGATACTGCCGCCTTCGCGCATGAACACGGGTCGCTTACCCCATCCCTGCTCATAAGCGGCAATCGCGGCGGTCATCACGGGTGTGGTGATGTCCACGAAAGCCGGTGGTGCGCCGCGTTTGACGCGCACTTCGGCGCGGAAGCTGGGCGGGACGAGCGAGAGGATGTGCGCGCGCACCAATTCGCTGATGCGATCCGGGTTCTGGTTGGCGACTAGGCGGCACGAGATTTTGGCGATGGCGCGGGCGGGCAGCACGGCTTTGAAGCCTTCTTCGTGGTAGCCGCCTGCCATGCCGTTGATCTCCAGCGTGGGACGCGCTCCGGTGCGCTCGTGGATGGCGAACTGTGATTCGCCCCAGCTGCGCGGGATTCCGGTCATTTGCGTCCAACGTGCTTCGTCCATGCCGGCCTTCGCCAGTTCCGTCCGTTCTTGTTCGGTCAGTTCCAGCACATCATCGTAGAATCCGGGGACGGTCACGCGGCCATCCGGTGTGTGCAACTGCGCGAGGATTTCGGCTAGTGCCTGAAGCGGATTATGCACCGCCCCGCCATACGCGCCGCTGTGCAGATCGGCAGATGGGCCGCACACTTCTAATTCTAGTGCGAGGATGCCGCGCAGGGCGTACACGATGGACGGCTGATCGGCGGTGGGCATGCCGCTGTCAGAGATGACGCATACATCGGCGGCCAACCGTTCGTGATTGGTGCTGACGAACTCGCCCAGATGCACCGAGCCGATTTCTTCTTCACCTTCGATCAGGAATTTTAGGTTCACAGGCGGTTTGCCGCCGTCAGCCAGCAGCGATTCCGCCGCTTTCAGATGGGCGAACATCTGCCCTTTGTCGTCGCTCGAACCACGTGCGTAGATGAACCCCTCTCGTTCTTCCGGCTGGAACGGGTCACTGTGCCAACCGTCCGCGAGGGCGGCGGGTTGCACATCGTAGTGACCGTAGATCAGGACAGTGGGGGCATCCGCGCCCGCGCCCAACCATTCGCCGTAGACGATGGGATGCCCGTCGGTGGGCAGAATCTCGACGTTGTTCAGACCGATGCGGCGCATGTCGGCGGCCACCCATTCGGCGGCGCGGCGCACATCGGCAGCATGGTCGGGCGCGGTGCTGACGCTGGGAATCCGCAGCAGGTCGAATAACTGTGCTTTGAAAGACTCGAAATGCGAATCAATATAGCTGTGAATCGGGGTCATGCTTGTTTCCTCGCGCCGATGTTGTGGTAGAAAGCGATCATGGTCTGGATGCCGCGCTCCCAGATGTTCAGGTAAACGTGTTCGTTCGGGCCGTGCGCCGCGCAGCCTTTGTAACCGAACGAGAGCAGCACTATATCCGAGTGCAGTTCGCGCTGGAGGTCTACCACCACTGGAATGCTGCCGCCTTCGCGCACGAAGAACGGCTTTTTGCCCCACACTGTTTCCAGCGCGGCGCTGGCGGCCTGCACCGCTGCCCCGTGACGGTCAATCACGGCGGGTTCGCCCGTTTCCAGCAGGCGGAATTCTGAGCGCACGGTGGGCGGGGTGATGGTGGCTAGATAGTCGCGGATTTTCTCGTAGATGGGGACGCTGGTCTGATCGGGGACGAGGCGGCACGAGATTTTGGCGAGGGCGCGCCCCGGCAGCACCGTCTTGAATCCCTCCTGCGCGAAGCCGCCCGCAATTCCGTTGATCTCCAGCGTGGGGCGCGCCCCGATGCGCTCATGCAGGTTGTAGGCGCTTTCACCCCACGGTTGCGGCGCGGCGGCCACATCTTGCCATTCGGTTTCGATCCACGGGAGCGCCTTTTTCAGTTCGGCGCGTTCTTCTTCCGAAAGCGGTTGTACCGTGTCGTAGAAGCCGGGGACGGCCACACTGCCATCCGGGTTGTGCAACTGCGTGATGATCTCCGCCAGTGCTTGAATCGGGTTATGCACCGTGCCGCCGTAATGCCCGCTGTGGACATCCTGCTTCGGCCCCCACACTTCCAGTTCCATGCAGACCACGCCGCGCAGCCCGTAAGCCAGATCAGGCTGTTCGCGATCAGACATGCTGCCATCGCAGATGGCGATCACATCGGCGCGCAGGCGGTCACGGTTGGCTTTCACAAATACATTCATGTTTTCGGACGAGGTTTCTTCGTCACCTTCGAATAGCAACTTGATGTTGCAGGGGGCAGTTCCGGTGGCGATCAGCGATTCCGCCGCTTTCAACTGCGAAATGACATTGCTTTTGCTGTCAATCGCCCCGCGTGCGAAGATTTTGCCATCCTTCTCGGTGGGTTCAAAGGGCGGCGTGTGCCAGCCATCGGCCATCTCGGCGGGCTGCACATCGTAATGGCTGTAGACGAGTACGGTGGGCGCATCTTTCCCCGCGCCCATCCATTCGCCGTAGACCACCGGATGCCATCTGGTGGGGATGATTTCGACGGTGTGGAAACCAATGCGGCGCAGATCGTCCGCAATCCATTCAGCGGCGCGTTCGACATCGGCAAAGTGCTGGGGTAGCGTGCTGATGCTGGGAATCCGCAGCAAGTCTTTCAACTGGTCGCAGAAGCGCCGGAAGTGTGTTTGGGCATAAGCCGAGGCAGCAGTCATGTGTTCTTATTCCTTACGTTGATAACCGATGCGTTTTAGAGGCTGATGAGGACGACGACGTTTTCGCCTCTCATATTCACCAGTCCGCCCAGAATGAGCGTTTGACCGTCGCCGATATATTTCAGGCTGCCGATAGGGGCGATCACACGGATACCTTCGGGCAGGTTGAGCGCCACATCACGGGTGGTATCCGGTGCGCTCAGGTCAACCAGATGTAGCATACCGCTCTTATCCACCCACGCTGCCGATTGGCTATCCGGCGCGAGCGCGAAGGAACTGACATCGGTGGCTGGCAAGTTGTGCGCTTCCTGACCGGACTGGACATCGAAAATACGAATTTGTTCGGCGGTGGTGTCTGCGTATCCCAGCAGGCTACCATCCAGTGAATACTGAATCGAGCGCAGGCCGAGCATGGGGACAGTTTCTTCGGAAATCACCAGCGCACGATACGAGCCATCCGCTACGTTCCACAGCCAGATGTCGTTGTAGCTGGTGGCGGTGGCGAGGGTTGTGCCATCCGGCGAGGCGCTCAGTCCGAGGATGGAAAAGGCTATTTTCTCCTGAAAGCTGGCGCGATACTGCGCTAAATTTGGGTAGTGCTGCGTCATTATCGTGGTGATGGCGTTGGTTTCGGTATCGAGGAGCATGAGGGTCGGAATCGTGGCTTGCAAGAGCGCGACGGTGCGGTTATCCGGCATGAACTGTAGGGTGCTGAGTCCGTTGAGCGTCGGAATGCGCTTGATGAGCGTTCCAGATTCGACATCCCACAGGTACAGATAGGCATCCCCGTGATAGGAAATCAGCCGCTTCCCGTCTGTCGAGAAGGTGGCATCAATCGCGTAGTCAGCGGAGGCGCTCAGTTGGTGCAGCAGCGTTTGCGAGGCGGTGTCGTACAGGCGAATCGGCAAATAGGCCGGATTAACTTCATCACCGTGTATCGCACCAATTTCAAAGATAGCGAACGTGCTGCCATCCGGCGACAAGCGCAACCCGTAGCCCTGACTGTTCATCGGAATGAGTGTGATAGTGGGGTCTTGTGCGGTTGTCGTCCCTATGCCGACGAGGAACGCAAAGAGTAGGGCGAACAATAGGCTGGACGATGATTTCAAAAGCATACGATCTCCTTAAAAGTTACAGTAATGTTCGCTAGAAGGCGCGTGCGGCGGCTTCCCATAAGTATTGCTTATCGGCCTCTTGCGGCACGAACGGGAAATAATAGCCCACGCGGTCAAGCAACCCATCATAACGTTCGCGCACGCGGTAGGGCAGTTCGTCCGGCGGGGCGACGACGGCGATCTGGTTGAGCATATCGTCGCTGATTTCCGTCCACAATTCGCCCCAACGATTTTCGCGGATCATGGTGTTCAAGCGTGTGCCGAGATCGTCCCAGCCGTGCAGATCGAGGACGGCACGGTAGCTGGGTGTGCTGGCGTAGAAGGCGATTTGTGATTTGGCGAGGATGCTGTTGGCCTGCATCTCGTCCGCGTTGCGCCCTGTTACCACGAATAGGGCACATGCCAACTGCACATCGGCGCGGGTGCGTCCGGCTTTGGTTGCTCCGGCTTCGATGTTGGGGATGATTCGCTCCCGCAGATAGCGCACGGTGTGGAAGGGGTGAACGTGAAACCCCTGACACAACTCGCCCGCCAGCCGGCACAGACCATCATTCACGCCCGCGATATAGATGGGAATATCCGAATAAGGCATCGGGTCGGGCGAGAAAAAAGGTGTCATAAAGGTGAAGCGGTAGTGTTCGCCTGTGTAGCGCAGCGGCGTTCCGGTTTGCCATGATTGCCAGATGGCGCGCAGGCTGCCGATGTATTCCCGCAGGCGTGGCACGGGGGCGCTCCACTCAGTGCTAAAGCGTTTGGTGATGTGCGCCTTCACCTGCGTACCTAACCCCAGAATGAAGCGTCCGTTGGACTGCTCGGCTAAATCCCATGCGACGTTGGCGACTACCATCGGACTGCGTGGGAAGGCGACGGCGATCCCCGTCCCGATGGAGATGCGCTGCGTTGCGCTGGCGGCGTGGGTGAGGGGGAGAAACGGGTTGTGGGAGGTTTCGGCTGTCCATAGCCCGCTGAATCCCAGTGCTTCGACCTGCTGGGCGATGCTGGCAGCATGGTTCAAATCCTTGGGGAAAATTGTTACGTCAAATAACATTTTTGCGACCTTTTACCCTTCAGATGCGCTATTTTCAGGTGAGTTTAACAGTGGCGGGGGGGCATTCGCTAGGCCATCAGGGCGGTGCTATAATCCGAATTGGCACGCATGCGAACAAAAGAAGGCATCTAGATGAACGCCCCAATTCTTTCATCCAACTTAGGCCCCGATCATCTGCGGACGCTGTATGAGATTTCGATGACTATGAATTCTAGTCTGGAGTTCGACGCGGCTATCGCCAATGCGATTGACTCGATGATGCGCGCCACCAAAGCTGAGCGCGGCGTGTTGATGGGCTATTCGCCGGAAACGGGGCAACTCACGTTGCTAGGCGCACGCGGAGTCAGTGGTGAAACGCTGGCGAAGGAAGAAGCCTACAGTACCACAATTGTGAATCAGGTGGTGTCCACACGGCAGGCGCTTCTCACCAACAACGCCATGTTCGACACTCGCATCACGCCCGGACAGAGCATCATCATGCGCGGGTTGCGTGCTATCTTGTGTGCGCCGATGCTGATTCAAGACCGTTTGGTGGGTGTGGTGTATGTAGACACTTCGATGCGTTCGGGCAACTTTACCGAGGCAGATCGTGACTTGCTGAGCGCGATTGCGAATCAAGCGGGTATCACGCTCGAAAATGCCCGTCTGTACGGCGTAGCGGTGGAAAAAGGCCGTCTGGAGCATGAGCTTCAATTAGCGCGGCAGATTCAACAGGGATTGCTACCCCGCCGTAAACCGCAAATTCCCGGCTATGAGATCGAGGCGGTGTGGCTTTCCGCACGCGAGATGGCGGGCGATTTCTATGACTATTTTGCGCTGAACGAGGATACGTTCGGCGTAGTGATGGCGGATGTTTCGGATAAAGGTGCGCCTTCCGCGTTGTTCATGGCGGTAGCACGCACGATGATTCGCAGTTATGCCTTCGCGGGGTTACCCCCCCGTGACACGCTCAGTCAGACCAATGATCTGATTCTGGATGATGCCGAAAGCGGGATGTTCGTCACGGTGTACCACAGCGTATTCCACCGCAACGGACAGAGCATCCACATCAACGCTGGACATAACCCGACTGCTGTCTACCGTGCGGCGACGGGCGAAGTGTTGTTTATGCCGCAGGGCGGGCGGGCGATTGGCTGGTTCGCGGATAACCCGTTACACGAAACTGAACTGCAATTGCAGCCGGGTGATGTGCTGGTGTACTACACCGACGGCCTGACCGATGCCGAGAATCCGGCTGGCGCGAACTTTGGCGAAGATGGCCTGTCGCGGGCGATTGCTGAATCCGGTCAGCTTTCGGCGGGCGAAATAGTAGGTCATATCCTGAAGTCGGTGGATGCTTTTGGCGAAGGTGTTGTCCCGTTTGATGACCTGACGATGCTGGTGGTTCGCTATACAGGATGAAGTGCTTCCACAACGGAATCAGATAAGGTGGGGGGGATAAGTGGGCATGGAGGGGAATTTGCGGAGTGCCACGTCCGGTTCTGCCCT
>CAIVEA010000027.1 GCA_903904765.1 uncultured Chloroflexota bacterium | reverse complement strand
CGATTTTGCGGGCAGCTTCGGCGGCGCGGTGCGACAGTCCCAACGACTCGAACAGGGCGCGGGCGCTTTCGAGGTACGTTGCCGCTTGCGCCGGATCGCCCGCCGCCAGCGCGTCCAGACCGAGATCGTACAGCGAATACGCCTCGCCGCGCTTGTCATCCAGATGGCGGGCAATCGTCAATCCGCGCTGGTGTTCGGCGGCGGCTTCGGCGGTGCGCCCCTGATCGCGGTACACATCCCCTAGCCGTCCGAGGTTGATGGCCTCGCCGCGCTTGTCGCCCATCTCGCGGGCGAATTCCAGCGCCTGTCGCAGCAGCGGTGCAGCCCGTTCGGTGTCACCGAGGGCGCGGTAGGCTTCTCCCAAGCGTCCGAGGTTGATGCCTTCGCCGCGCCGATCCCCCATGTCGCGGGCAATTGCCAGCGCCTGTTCGTAGTGACCGATGGCCTGCGAGGGGCGGTTCTGGTCGCGGTCAATATCGCCCATGTTGCCGAGGTTAATGCCTTCGCCGCGTTTGTCGCCCCGTGCGCGGGCAATCGTCAGCGCGGCGCTCAAATGGCTGAGGGCGCGGTCATAGTCGCCCGTTAGCCGATAGGCGATGCCCAGATTGGCGAGGTTGATGCCCTCGGCCTGCGGGTTGTGGCTGTCGCGGGCAATCGCCAGCGCCTGTTCGAGATGCTCAATCGCCAGCGCCGCCGCCCCGCTGAGGCGATGCGCGATGCCGATGCGCCCCAGCGTCACACCCTCTCCGGCACGATCGCCCAGATCGCGGTACAGCTTGAGCGCGGCGCGGTAATGTTTGAGTCCGATTTTCACCTGCCCGATGTCGCGGTAAGCGCTGCCCAAGCTGCCGATGTAGGCCGCCTGCCGCAGAGGTTGCTTCAAGGCTTCGCTGGCCGCCGCCGCCTGTGTCAACAGAGTGGTCGCCAGCCCCGCGTACCCCTGCAAGTGCAGGAAGCCCTCGGTGGTGTCGCTGTCGAAATTGCGGTACAGCCAGTCCGCGAACTGCTGCACCTCGGCATAGCGTTCGGCGCTCATCGCCCACGCAATCGCGCCGACGAAGTTATCCAATTCGGAGCGCAGGGCTGGGAAATTGACCGGATTCGGTTCGCGGTAACGGTCAAGGTAGCGCAGACAGGCCGCCAGCGCCTTTTGCTGATCGGCGGGCGTGGCCTGCGAACGGGCGTAGCTGTAGGCCAGATCGTGGGTGCGGTACTCGATCTGGCGATCATTGCTCTCTGTTAGGCGTTCCGCCAGCCCGCGCCGCTGCAAACGGTTGAGCGTATCTTCGGCGGCGGTGGCCTCCAGCCCCATATACAGGCCGAGCATTTCGGGCGTGATGCTGGTGGAAAAGAACGCGCCCAGCGCCAGAAATGCCGCCCGCGCTTCGGCATCCAGCCCGTACAGGCTGGTTTTGAGCAAATCCTCCACTCCGGCGCGGCCTTCTTCTTCCATGCCTTCCGGCGCGGCCAGCTTCCAAGGGGCGGCGGCAATCCGGTTGAGCAGTTCCGCCGGAGCGAGGCCATCCAGCGCCAGCGTCAGGCCGGCCACGCGCACCGCATAAGTGTGATCGCCCAGCTTGTCGCACAGCGTATCGGCGGCGGGGTCGTTCACCCAGTCGGGGTCGCCCAGAGTCGCCAGCAAATCCAGCGCGGCCTTGCGCGGCAGCCGCCCCACGTCCAGCCGCGTGAGGCCGACGAAACGGCTGCGCGAGGTGACGAGGATGGGCATTCCGGCGGGGATGGCGTTCACGCTCAACAACTGCGTCAGGGCGCGGGCGTTCCACGCATCATCCAGCACCACCAACCGGACGCGATTCTCGGTGAGCAGGACGCGAATCACCCGCGCTTGATTGGCAGGGCTGGTTTCTTTGGTGAGCGCGGCCTGCGCGTTGAACGGGCGGGCGAGGGCGGAGAGCAGCCCGTCACGGTCTTCCGTGCCGGCACGCAGCCACAGCACTGCCCCTTTGCCAGCGGTCAGGCGTTCCGCCGCCACCCATGCCGCCAGCGCGGTCTTGCCCATGCCGCCGAAGCCTTGCAGCAGCACGCGCTTGCCTTTGTCCAGCAGGCTGTCCACCTCCGCCAGCAACGCCTCGCGCCCGATCAAGCGTTCCGGCTTGTCCGGCACATCCTCCGGCGAGAGGGCGAGAATGGCTTCCAGTTCACCGCTGCGGACGCTGCGCCACTCCTGCCAGTTGACCAGCGCGTTGATGAGCTTGGCGCGGAAGTCTTGAATATCGGTGAACAGGGCGCGGATGACGCTCTGCTCGATCTTGGCTTTGAAGGCGGCCAGTTTATCGGTGTTTTTGCGCTCGATGTGCGTTTTAGGCCACGTTGCATCCGGTTCGACCATGAAGCACAGACATTCGAGGCCGCGCTCACGGGCATAGTCGAACTCGGCTTCGGTCACGCTGCGATCATAACCCTGTTCGATGTAGCCGTAGCGGTGGGCGACGATGCCCACGAACAGGTCGGCCTCTTTGAGTTTGCGTTTGCTGCCCTCGGTTGCGCCCACGCCCATCGCCTCAAAGTCCTCCATCGCAATCGGCTCGAAGCCGAGGGTTTTGCAGGCTGCAATGGCGGCGCGGCGGTAGCGTTTCAGGTCGAGGCTGGTGCTGCTAATGAACACGCGATGGCTCATCCGGGGAGTCCTCTCGGTGCGGTGACATGAGAGCCATTATACACGCGGCGGGGAATGGCGTGTGGTGTGGGGGGGGGGGAGGATTCGGAAACCCAATTATTCGATTTCAAAAATAAGCTGCACAGGTTAGAATAGGGAAAATATGTTCTCATGAAGGGTATGTATTCGTGAGTGATATTCAGCCAGCACTCCCTCATTTCTTTGATGATCGCACCACGATTCCTGTGGATACTGCATTCAGACCGGATGCACAAGCGGTGCTTTATCACGGGGATTGTATGAACGGGCTACAAGAGATTCCTGACGGAATAATCAAGCTGATTATGACATCCCCTCCTTATAATCTAGGCAAGGTATATGAAGATGCCACAAGTCTTGATACCTATTTAGACTCTCTCTCTCCGATTGTGCATGAACTGGTGCGGGTGTTATCCAGTGAGGGTTCGATTTGTTGGCAGGTGGGGAATTATGTGGATAAAGGGGAAATTTTCCCGTTGGACATCCTGTACTATCCCTTGTTCAAGCAACATGGATTGAAGTTGCGTAACCGCATCGTATGGCATTTCGATCATGGCTTGCACGCATCGAAACGCTTTTCCGGGCGCTATGAAACGCTGCTGTGGTTCACTAAAACGGATACCTATACTTTCAACCTTGATCCCGTTCGTGTGCCATCTAAATATCCCGGCAAACGTCATTTCAAAGGG
>CAIVEA010000026.1 GCA_903904765.1 uncultured Chloroflexota bacterium | reverse complement strand
GTCCAGCATCATCTGAATGAAATCCAGCGCATTGTAGAGAATATCGCACGCGCCGGGGTCAATCTGGAGTTTGTGGTCACGGGCGCGTTTGAGCACATCTTCCATGACGTGCGCGATACGCTCGATATCTTCTAGCCCTACCGCACGGGCAGCGCCCTTCAGACTGTGAGCGGTGCGGAAGGCATCTTGCAGCAGCGTCACACGGGTGCGTTCGACGGGCTGACGCTCTAGTTTCAGCAGCGTCTGATTCAGATTGCCCAGATGTTCAGAGGCTTCGGCCTGAAAAGTCTGAAGCAGTTCTTTTAGAAGTTCATCATCTCTGCTCACCGTAACACCGTCCTTATTTTTCAGCCCTATCCCGGTTGTGGCGTTTGCTGCGCCTTGCTAACCACTGATGGTACGCGACTGACCCGGATGATCCGAATTTACGCCAGTTGTTGATCCACCGTCAAAGTCGGATCGCTCAGAATGGCGCTCAGGTTCAGGAGTGCGATTCCTTCTACGGTCACGCCCTGTAAATAGGCCTCATGTCCGAGTTCGAGTGTAATCGGTACAGGCAAAATTTGCTCTTCCGCAATCGCTTGCACATCATTGGCTTGATCAACCAATAGCCCCACCTGATAATCGCTGGTGGCGGCGACTACGATTGTGCCGGCTACCTGATCGGGAGAGCGCGTGACATTGAGCAGGCTGGCGAGGTCTAGCACCGGAACTAGATGCCCGCGCAAATTCACCAGCCCCGCTACAAAGGCCGGCACGCACGGGATGGTCGTGACTACTACATCCTCATACACCGCCAGCACCGCCTCGACGGGGAGCATATACCGTTCGTTTTGCACCCGCGCCAGCAACACCTCACGGATATTACTCGTGTTTTCTTCGCGGGCAGCGTTGGCTACGCGCCGCGCACGCTCGCGTAGGATTTCCTGCTGGGCATCATCAAAATGGCTGTAAAGCGACATGGTTCTCTCCCCTACGGGTTCTTCCCTGTCAGGTTAGTCAGGCGAAAATTGAGCAAATCGTTGAACATTTCAATGGTCAAATCTTCGTCCAGCGGCAGGCTGGTCGTTGGATCGAGTTCACGGATGGAAGATTGCGCTAGAGTCCAGTGGCGGCGTGCTTCCCGCACTTCGCCGCGTTTTTCATACATTTCCCCCAGCGCATAATGCGCCAGCGCGAAGTTGGGGTCGCAATAGATGGCACGGCGCAGCGATTGCAGCGCCCCTTCGGAATCTTCGGTGTGCGAGAACACCAGCGCCTTCAGGTAGTGCAACTGAGGTTGCATCCGCAGAGCCGGTTCTTTCTCGGCCTTTTCTAATAGCCCCATCGCTATTGCCCAATCCGCACGGTCGGCGGCCTGTTTGGCCTGCACGAGGACGGGAACTTCCATGGTTTCAATCTGGGATTGAGAGGGCGGCTGAAAGATCGGCTCCGGGCTAGAGAATTGGCTGTCGGTAGCGGATGTGTAAGGCGTATACATCGGGAATACGGGTTGTGGTTCACGCACCTTCTTGTAGAAGATGGCGTTCTCGAAGTTGCGCGGCGCAAATTCGTTGTGCGTGTTAATCATCGGTTCGGCATGACCCACCATCAGCCAACCGTCATCTGTGAGCGCCTGATGGAAGCGTTTGACCACTTGCCGCGTGACTGCTTCTTCAAAGTAGATGGTCACATTGCGGCAAATAACCATGTCGAAGTTCATCAGGCCGTTCTGGATGGTCGGGTATTCGTCGCTGATGAGGTTGAGGGGTGCAAAGGCCACCATGCGCCGCACTTCGGGGCGCAGTTCGAAGTTGCGTCCGTGCGGTGTGAACCACTTATCTTTGATGTCCGAACGGGTTTCCATGCGGAAGGAGTGGTCGCGGTAGATGGCTTTGCGTGCAAATTCGAGGTTCGCCATCTTCAGGTCAGTCCCGATAATAGTGACGTTCCACGTATCAATATCGGGGATCAGTTCACGCAGCAAGATGGCGATGGAATAGGGTTCTTCGCCAGTGGAACAGCCCGCGCTCCAGATGCGTAGGAAGCGGGTGTTTTGCGTGCGGCGTTCGGCGATCATCTGCGGGAGGATGTTCTCCTGAAGCACGCGGAATTGATCTTTGTTGCGGAAGAAATAGGTTTCGCCGATGGTGATGAGGTCTACAAGGCGCTGCCAGAGTTTATCCGTCGTTTGCTGTGCCGAAAGCATGTTGAG
>CAIVEA010000025.1 GCA_903904765.1 uncultured Chloroflexota bacterium | reverse complement strand
TCGAGACGATTGACGACCTGTTGAACGCTCCCGCCGTGATGACCACGCTGTTCGAGAACCCGGAATACCGCAAGCATTTGCAGGCGCGGGGCAACCGCCAGCAAATCATGATCGGCTATTCCGATAGCGGCAAGGACGGCGGCTATCTGGCCTCCAACTGGAATCTGTTCACGGCACAGCGCAATCTGGCGGATATGTGCGCCGCGCATGGCATCCGCCTCGAACTGTTTCACGGACGCGGTGGCAGCATCGGGCGCGGCGGCGGCCCCACGCATCAGGCCATCCTATCGCAGCCGCCGCATTCGCTGATGGGCGACATCAAGATCACCGAGCAGGGCGAAGTGATCGCCTACCGCTACAGCAACGAGCAGATCGCCCGCCGCCATCTGCATCAGGTGACGAACGCAGTGCTGCTGGCGATGGGCGCGCCGCAGGCGAAGGCCATCCCGGACGAGTGGCGCGAGGCGATGGACTATCTGGCGGAAAGCGGACGCAAAGCCTATCGCAAGTTCGTCTACGAAACGCCCGGTTTCGTGGAATACTGGCAGCAGGCCACGCCCATCAACGAACTCGCCAATCTGCCCATCAGTTCGCGGCCTGCCAAGCGTAAGGCGGGCGGTGGCTTCACCGATGTCCGCGCTATCCCATGGGTGTTCTCGTGGATGCAGAGCCGCGCCATCATCCCTAGCTGGTACGGCGTGGGGCAGGCGCTGGACTCGTACTGCGATACCCACACGACGGGCATGGTGCTATTGCGGAAGATGTACGCCGAATGGCCGTTCTTCCGCGCCCTGATCGAAAATACACAGTTGGACTTGGCGAAGGCCGATATGGGGATCGCCCAGTTGTACTCGTCGCTGGTGCATGATGCTGCGCTGCGCGACAGCGTGTTCAACGAGATGCAAGAGGAATACATTCGCGCCCGTGCTATTGTGTGCCGCGTGACCGGACAGAGCGAATTGCTGAACAACTCGCCCGTGATGCAGCGTTCGATTGAGCGCCGCAACCCGTATGTAGACCCGTTGAATTTCATTCAGGTGGAACTGCTGCGCCAACTGCGTGCCGAACGCTCGGATTCGGGTGATTACCGTTCGATCATGCGGAATGTGCTGGCGGCGGTGAACGGGATCGCGGCGGGCATGAAAACCACCGGATAACGAACCCTCAACCTAAAACATACCCCTGAAAGAACTACGGGGTGAGGGTGTACTACTGCATTTTTTTCATCATCATGGGGGGACTTGTGCCGATGTTGATGCTCGTTCGCGTGCGCCGTCCGCTGCTGATGGCGGCGGTGGGGGCGGGTGTTGCCGTCACCTTGCTGGATGGCCTGCATATCACGGCAGGGTGGGCGGTGCTGTTCACCCCGCTGCTACTGGCCGCGCTCGGCGTGTACGTCCTGACCGACCCCGCCCCGCGCCGCCAACGCGGGCATTTCAAAACGCTCTCCCGCCAGATTGAGGCGCTTTCCCGCCGCACACCTGCCGAACCGCCGGAACGCGCTTACCGTCCGCAGCGTGCTGCCGATGATTACCGGGCGCTGGCGTGGCACGGCCTGACGCTGCGTTCGCAATCCGAGATTAAGATCGCTAAGGCGCTCGACCAGCGCGGACTGTTGTTCACGGCGGGCGCAAAAGTGCGCTTTGCGGCGGGCGATTATCATCAGACGCGGGAAGTGGATTTTATGGTGTACCACGACGGGCGCTGGACGGCGCTGGAAGTGGATGGCCCGCAGCACGAACGCGCTGCCTCTGCCGATCATCAGCGCGACAAGGCTTTACGCGCCGCTGGATTGAACGTGCTGCGCTATCCGGCGGATCGTTGTTCGCGTGCGCCGGAAGCGGTGGTGGAGGAGTTCCTCGCGGCGGTTTCGCTGAGAGACTCGTGATTGTTTACGCTGGAGCGTAGACAGCGCAGGCCGAACTGCCGCATAATGGCTGCGGTTATGTCAAACATTATCCCTAAAGGTGTCTCTTGGGACTGCTTTTGCTGGGTGTGGGCGCGGCTTTCGCGCTGTTGTACGTGTTGTATGCTTTCGTCCAAACGCTGCGCGGCAGTACCCGCGCCGGTTTTCGCGGGCTGCTGCTGGCTTTCCTCGCCGCGCTGCTGCCGTTGACCGCCCTGATCGCCGCTGCACAGGCTACTACGTCACCCCCGTTGCTGACGCGGGGCGTGCAGGGCGTGGGTGCGGCGCTGGCGGTTTTCAGCCTGCCTGTGTTGCTGCTGGAATTGCGCCGCCCTGAAAAACTGAAAGGTTCGCGGGGCGGGTTGGGCGTGGGCATCGGTCTGCTGCTGCTGATCGCCACCGTCACTGTGCCGCTGACCGCCGAGAACCTGCTTGCCCCCGCGCTGGCTACGGCGACTCCCATCCGCTTAACATCGGTTGCCAATGTGCAGAGCAGCGGCGGCACGTTATCGCCCACGCTGACCCCCACGCCGTTCCCGACCTTCACGCCCACGCTGACGCGCACCCCGCGCCCGCAGGCCACTGCTACTGCTACCCGTTTCGCTTTCGCCACGCGCACGCCGGAGCCAACCGCTACCGCACCGACCCCCTGTGTGGCGCTGGCGCTGTATAACGTCAATGTGCGCGAGAAACCGGATACGGGCGCGACGCTGGTCGCCACGCTGCCGTTCGACTCGTCGCTTCTGCTGGTGGGACGCAATGCCGATTCGACATGGTGGTATGGCAGCGCCGATGGCAAAGAGGGCTGGGTGAAGGGCGAATTCCTGCGTGTGAGCGCAGATTGTGCCCGTTTGCCGGAGCGTTCCAGCCGCTAGTTGTAAAAGAATGTAATGAAACCTGAAATTTGCAGGTTGAAGCCGCTATGTGTCTAGCGTGTTTCTTCAACCTGCGCTATGATTTTGGGTCAGAAAAGTGTTTATTGTGAAAACTTGAACTCACCAATAAACCAGATCATTTCAGCATGTTGTATCGGGGGTGTCGTCTTGAAACGCCTGTTTTTCGCGCTTTTCAGCCTCGTGTTAATCCTGCCAGCGGTGTTATTCGTGCAATCTGCTGCACCGCCGCTGAGCGTTCAGATTAACGGTATTGATCTCTCGCAGTACCCTACCGTACAGGTCAATGTCAACGTGGTTGACGTGGTGGGGCAATCGGTGTTGGGCTTAGGGGTAGATAATTTTGCGGTGCTGGGCGATTTAGCACCCAATGCCCGCGTGGTAGATGTGCAGAATGTGACCGATGATGCGCTGGACATCTCGGTTGTGCTGGCGATTGATACCAGCACCAGCATGGAAGGCCAGCCGATTGAACGCGCCAAAGCCGCTGCCATTAGCTTCATCAACCTGATTGGCGAGAAGGACAGCGTGGCGGTTGTGGCTTTCGACAGCCGCGAACGCTTGGTGCAGGACTTCACGTCCGACAAGCAGGTGTTGACCGACGCGGTGAACGGCCTGTATGCCAGCGGACGCACCGCCCTGTATGATGGCAGCGTCCTCGCCATTCAGACCGCCGCCAAGTCGCCCTCGCCGCGCCACACCGTCATCATCCTCAGCGATGGCGCGGAATATGGCAACCTGAGTTCGTCGGAGCGCGAAGCTGCCTCTGCGACGGCGCTGGAACTGGGTGTGCCGAGCAATACGATTGGTCTGGGCTTCGGCACGGATCGTACTTTCCTGAAAGACCTGTCGAGCGCGACGCTGGCGCGGTTCTATGAATCGCCCACACCGGACGAGCTGCAAAAGATTTACGAAGAACTGGCCGGTTCGCTGCGTACCCAGTACATCGTCACGCTAGAACTGGACAGCGCGAATGTGGAAGCCGGTAAGGACTTCCAACTGGTGTTGCAGGTGACTTCGGATAACCGCGTCGCCACTGCCCTCGGCAGCGTGCGCGTTCCAGTTCCGGTTCCGGTGGTTGCGCTGCCCGCAATGCCGGCTGCGCCGATCAGCGAACCGACGACGATCACGGTGGATGTGCAGGCCGATGACCCGATTACCTCGGCAGAATTCCAGCTAAACGGTGTCGGGCAGGGTGCGTTGAGCGCCGCGCCGTTCGTCGTCACGATTGATCCGGTGCTACTGCCCCCCGGCACGAACACGCTGGATTTCTCGGTGACGGACTCGACGGGCGATACCACGACAGCCAGCACGACCTTTGAGGTGGCTGTGCTGCCTCCGGTGGTGGATGTCAGCGGTGTGCCGACTGGCGAACTGAGCGCCCCGCAGGACATCAGCCTGAGCGTCACCGGACAGACCCCGGCGGCCAGCGCGGTGTACTCGGTGGATGGCGTGGAACAGGCGACTGTGACCGAAGCGCCCTTCACCTTCACGATTGACCCGTACAGCTACGCCCCCGGCACGCATACGCTGAGCGTGATCGTCACCAATGAGGGTGGCGGCAGTACCCCTGTCGAAATCCCCTTCAGCGCGGCGGCATTGCAGCCAGAATTTGCGGTGACTGGCCTCGATAGTGCGCTGGCGATCAGCGACCCCACGACCATCGTGGTGAATGTTGAGCAGAGTCAGGGTGCGGTCAGCGCGATGTCGGCCTCGGTGAATGGTACGGAAATCGCGTCCAATACTGGCGAGAACCAGCTTGAAGTGACGATTGACCCGATGGCTTTGCCCCCCGGCAGCGCCACCCTGAGCATCAGTGTGACGGGCGAAAACGGTCAGCAGACCACGCAGGACATTCCGTTTGAAGTGGCGGCACTGCCCCCGGTTGTGACTGTGAACGGCCTGACAGCCGGCGAAACGCTGGATGCCGACCGTGAGGTGAGCCTCGATGTCACCAGCCAGACGGCGGTGAGCAGCGTGCAATATCTAGTGGATGGTGTGGAAATCGCCACTGCGACCGAAGCGCCCTTCGCCGCGCAGATTGATGCGCTGGCGACAGGTGAGGGCGGCCACATCCTGACGACGGTTGTGACCAACGCGGGCGGTCAGACGACCAGCGTAGACACGGCCTTCGCGGTGTCGGCTGCTCCCGCGCTGACGGCGACAGCTTCGGTGCCGACCAGCACTCCCGTCCCGACCAACACGCCCGAACCCACGTCTACGACTGCGCCGACCACTGCACCCGTAGAACCGACGGCTGTTCCGACGGACGTTTCGGCCTCCGGGCAAAATGCAGGCAGTGAAAACACGCCCGAAGCGACAGTGGCGACGGACAGCACAGCCGCAGCAACGGCGGCGGATGCGACGGCAACCGCGCCTGATGTGACGGCGGTGGCGAATACCGACCAGTCCGCAACAGAGACGGCGGTGGCGCAGACCAATGCCGTACTGACGCAGCAGGCGGCCTCGGCTGCCGACGCGCAGGCCACGAAGGACGCGCAAGCCGCTGCTACCACACAGGCTGCGGATGCGAAAGCTACTTCGGACGCGCAGGTTGCGGCACAGACGGCCTCTGAGCAGGCCACGAAGGACGCGCAGGCCGCTGCTACCACACAGGCTGCGGATGCGAAAGCTACTTCGGACGCGCAGATTGCGGCACAGACGGCCTCTGAGCAGGCGACAGCCGATGCGAAGGCTACCGAAGCTGCCGGGCAGGTGGTAGAAGCCACTGCCGAGGCGACGGCTGAAGCTACGCAGGAGGCCACCACCGTAGCGGCTACGGCTGAGGCTACGGCTGAAAGCACGGCGGATGTTGCTCCGGTCACTCCGACGGGTGAGGCGACCACCTCGGCAGGACGCACGCCCGAACCGACCTTCACGCCCATCCCGCTGTCGGCGGAAACGCAGACGGCAGCGACCAGCACCAGCCAGATTCCGATTGCGCTGATTGCGGGCGTTGGCCTGCTGATTCTGATCGTGCTGTACTTCGTGTTCGGACGGCGCGGCAATAAGAAGTAAACGCGCTCCATAACGAATCAAAAGAGGCAGGCTGTCAAACCTGCCTCTTTTTGTTTGCTTGTGTGAAGGTGTGCGGGAAGGGTGCTTATGTGCTATCGTCGGTGGGTTCGGCGAAGGTGCTGTGGCAGCTATCGCACGTCCACAGGTGCATCAGAGGTTTCATTCCCAGCTTATCCGCGACTTTATCCGGCCAGCGTTGTTCGCCGTGAAAGACGAACGTGCTTTCCGTGCCGCAACTGGGGCAGATGCCCCGGCGCACGCCGCATTCGCCCGAAGAGTTCGGGTGCAGCGGTACTCGTTTGGGCGTGTTGCGGTTGGACGTATCCAACATGATCCCCTATCCTTTGTGGCGCGAACTCAGTTTTGAGCCACTTCCACATCGTTGATGTACTCAGTATACGCAGGATGTACCCTCAAAGGCTCAATCAGGCTTGTTAAGGAAGTGTGCGGGATTGCTGCGGTGTGTAAAGATGCGGGGGGATTCGGGCGCAGGGGCATGTGTCCTATCTATTTCGTGATGAATTTCGTTGCGTGCAAGGTAGTATGGCTCTAACATCTGCATAATAACCTCGCCATGCACTGAGGAGTACGCGCATGTCCAAAGCCAAAATTGTCACCATCGAACGGCACATTCTGGAACAACAAAAGTACCACCCCTCGGCTACCGGCACGTTCACCGGCCTGCTGTACGATATGGCGTTGGCCGCCAAGATCATCGCTCGTGAAACCACCCGCGCCGGACTGGTGGGCATTCTGGGCGCATCCGAAGATCATAATGTATATGGCGAACAGCAGCAAAAGCTGGACATCTTCGCAGACCAGACCATTTTCCGCATTAATGACCACACCGGGCGCTTGTGCGCGATGGCCTCCGAAGAACATGAGGAGATCATCGCCATCCCGCCGCACTTCGATACGGGCAAGTATGTGTTGCTGTACGACCCACTGGATGGTTCTTCCAATATTGATGTGAACGTGTCCATCGGCACGATCTTCGCAGTACACCGCAAAGTGTCGGGCAGCGCACACGGCACGTTGCAGGACATTTTGCAACCGGGGCGGCGGCTGGCAGCGGCGGGTTATGTGATCTACGGCAGCAGCACCATGATGGTCTACAGCGCGGGTAACGGTGTGCATGGCTTCACGCTTGATCCTAGCGTGGGCGAGTTCTTGCTCAGTCATGAGAATATCCGTATCCCCCCAACGGCGATGTATTACAGCGCCAACGCGGGCAACGAGAAATACTGGCCGCAGGGGATCCAACACTACAGTCGCTGGTTGCAGGGGATGGAAGATGACCGCAAGCCGCTGGGACACCGCTATATCGGCTCGCTGGTGTCGGACTTCCACCGCAATTTGCTGCGCGGCGGTGTGTTTTTCTATCCCGGCGATCTGCAAGACCCGTCGAAACCGTTTGGCAAGATGCGCCTGATGTTCGAGGCGCAGGCGATGGCCTTCCTCGCAGAGCAGGCAGGCGGGTATGCGTCCGATGGCGTGGGCAATATCCTCGATCTTCAGCCGTACTCGCTGCATCAGCGCGTGCCAATCATCGTGGGCAACCGCGATCTTGTGGAGAAGGCGGAAAGTTATATCCGCGAATACGATCAAGACTGGGTGGCGGCCTATTCGCCCTACCGGACGAAACCACCCACGTTCTAAGCCGATAGTCCCCCCGCTGATGGTACAATGACCCTGTATCTACAGCGGGGGTCGTCCTGATGAAAGCAATCGGGCGTGTGAGTTCGTATGTGTTGGCGCTGGCGGTGGTCACGCTGGTAACGGCGGGGTTGCTGTCGCAGCGCGAGATGTTCACCATCGCCAACGTCACCATGTTTTTCCTGCTCGGTGTGGTGGTGGTGGCGGTCACACGCGGCCCCGGCCCGGCCTTTGCAGCCGCCTTAGCCAGCTTCGTGTGCATCAACTTCTTCTTTTTGCAACCGTATTATTCCTTGCACGTGGCTGAACCGCGTGAAGTGCTGGATTTGCTGGTGTTTGTGGTGGTGGGGACGATTGCGGGGCGTTTGGGTGCAAACGTGCGTCAACGTGCCGAGGATGCCCGCCAGCGGGCGCTGGAACAGGACATCCTCTACCGTCTGACGCGGACGTTCAACCAGATGACCACCCGTGAGGAAGTGCTGCGGGCGCTGGGGGAAGCCGTGCGGGACGACTTCGGCGCGGCGCAGACTGAAGTGCTGCCGGACGCACCCCCCGGCACAGTCGCCCCTTTTGTGCAGACCACCCACTATTTGCTGCTGCAATCCGGTGACACGGTGTATGCCACGCTGCGGGCAGCCTTTCCGCAGGCGCTCCCGCAGCCGCGCATCAATTTGCTCAGCGCGTGTGCGGCGCAGGCGGGCATGGCGCTCCAGCGTATTGACCTGAGCGAACGCGCCCGCCGCAGTATGCAGTTCGAGGAGGCGGATCGGCTCAAGACGGCGCTGCTGCATGCGGTTTCGCATGATCTCCGCACACCCATTACCATCATCAAAACGTCCGCCAGCAATTTGCGGCAATTCGGCAGCACGCTCCCGCCGGAGGAACAGTCCGAAATCGCCAGCACGATTGAGACAGAAGCCGACGAACTGGATAAACTGGTGGGCAACCTGCTGGATATGTCGCGCTTGAAGGCCGGGGCGTTGCGCTTGAGTACCGCGTTCAACTCGTTGGAAGAAGTGGCGGGGGATGTGGCGGCACGCATGTGGCAGATTCACAAGCAGGAGCGCATCGAACTGGATTTCCCCGACGATTTGCCGCTGGTGGAGTTCGACTACGGGCTGATTTTGCAGGCGTTGACGAATCTGGTGGATAATGCGCTGCGCTACGAACCGGAAGGCCGCAAGGTGAAACTGCGCGGCGGTGTGCAGGGTATAGAAGCTTATCTGGAAGTGGTGAATCATGGCGAAACCATCTCCGAGGAAGTGAAACAGCACATGATGGAGCCGTTCTACCGGGGCAAAGAGGGGCGCATCGGACTCGGCATGCCCATCGCCCAAGGTATCATCGAAGCGCATAAAGGCGAACTGCGCGTACTGGATACCCCCGGCAGCGGCGCGACCTTTGTGCTGGTGCTGCCCTTTGCGAAGGAGGCGCAGATTGAAACTCAAAGTCTTGGTCGTTGATGACGAACCGCAAATCCGCAAACAGTTGAAGATCGGCCTGAACGGGTACGGTTACGAAGTGTTCACCGCTTCCAACGGGCAGGAGGCCATCACGCTCTCGGCGCAGCACACGCCGGATGTGATCGTGCTGGATATTGCGCTGGGCGTAGAACCGGACGGCATCGAAGTGTGCCGCCGTTTGCGCGAATGGTCGAAAGCGGCGGTGATTATGCTCTCGGTGCATAACGAGGAGAAAACCAAAGTCGCCGCCCTGAGCGCAGGTGCGGACGACTATATGACCAAACCGTTCGGTATGGAAGAATTGAACGCCCGCATTCAGGCCATCCTGCGACGGGTGAGCGCCGAGCCTGCGGTGGTCGCCGAGACTGAAATTTGCGTGGGCGATCTGACGATTGATCTGGTCAACCGTCTGGTGCTGGTAGAAGGCGAACCCGTTCACCTGACCCCCAAAGAGTACGAATTGTTGCGCTTGTTGGCGACTCACCCCGGTAAGGTGATGACGCATCGGGCTATCCTCGGCGCGGTGTGGGGGCCGGAATACGGTGATATGGATCATTATGTGCGGGTGTTCATCAACCAACTCCGTAAGAAACTGCGCGAGAACCCCTCGCGGAATGTGCGTTACATCCTGAACGAACCGGGTGTGGGTTATCGCTTCATCAGCCGCGAGTGACAGGAATCAAAAGGCGGCACGTTGAGCGCCGCCTTTGTGCAGTTGCAGATGATTGCAGTTTACGAGTGCTTGCCCGCAGGCGGTACAGATTCTACCGACGGGTCTTCATGATGCCCGCCATGATCGGTCACATGCTCGAAGGTGACTTTGAATCCGGGCGGCAGCGGGATGCTATCCAAACTCACCTGCTTGATGTTCAGCGCCACATCTTCCACTTCCACCATTGCATCGCGCAGGAAGCGGTCGGTGGACATGTGCAGCATGTTGAACGGGAAGCGGGTACGCAGCGCACCGATATACACCTCAAAGTACACGTTCGGATACTGTTTACGCATGTCGCGCAGAATGTTGGCGACGCTGGCGTACAGATCGCGGTACGGGTCTTCGATCACGGCTACCGCGCCAGTATCCCAGCCGTTCAGATCAACGATTTCCTGTGAACGCTTCTGGAAGGCAGCGGCACGCTTCGGGTCTACGTTGATATGTACGATCTGGATGGGCAGGCCGCGCTTGAGGATCGCGCCCACCACTTCCACCGCCAACTTCGACCACGTATCACAGAAGTAGATCGCCAGTTGCTTGTGCTGCGTCACGTCGAATACGACGGGCTTATACTCAAAGGTCGGCGTTTCTTCCAGCTTCAACCGTGCCGCTGTTTCTTTGTAGTGGCGGTGAATGCGGAAGAACACCCACACCAGCGACGGGATGAGCAGTACGATGAACCACGCGCCGCTGCTGAACTTGGTGATGATGAACACGATCATCACGATGAAAGTTACCACCGCGCCGATGCCCGAAACGATCAGCTTGAACAGCCAGTTCGGGTCATAGACGATTTTGGTTTCCAGCCCGAAGGTGTATTCACCCATCTTGAGGTGGCCTGCACGCCAGAAGCGGCGGGTCATGCCGGCCTGACTGATGGTGAAGCCGAGGAACACACCGATGGCATACAGCGGGATCAAGTTGGTCACAACCGCATCGGTGATAATCACCAGTACAATCGCGCAGGTCGCCAGCGTCAGCACGCCCCATGTGAACACCAGTCGCCGCCCGCGATAGGTGAGTTGGCGCGGCAGGAAGCCATCGCCGCTGGCGAGCGCCGCCAGCTGCGGGAAATCCGCGAACGGGGTGTTGGCGGCCATGAACAGCACTGCGAACGCGCCAGCCAGCGTGAGGACGTAGCCTAGATACCCAAGACCATCCTGCCCGTAGATGGCGCGAGCTAGCTGGCTGATGATCGTTT
>CAIVEA010000024.1 GCA_903904765.1 uncultured Chloroflexota bacterium | reverse complement strand
CCTCACGGCATTTCAACAGGGCAATCCCGCCGCCGGGGACAACGCCCTCCTGTACAGCCGTCCGCAGCGTGAGTGCAGCACGCCGTGCCTTATTGCGGCGGGTGTTGATTTCGGGTTCGGTGAAGCCGCCGATGCGGATTGTCACTGAGCCACCCATCAAGCTGCCGATGCGCTCCTGCATATCCAGACGCGGTTCCATTTCCTCGATCAGCGCATACGAGGCCTTCAAACTGGCGACATGCTTGCGTAACTGAACCGGGTTGCCGCCGCCGCCGAACACCCCGAACATGCGGTCATCCGCCCACAGCCGCCGCACCTGCCCGAAATGTGCTACGCTGAAGTTTTCGAGCGAATCCCCTGTAATCTGGAGGTATGCCCGCGCTCCGGTGAGGACGCTCAAATCTTGCAACACGCCCATACGCGCATCCGCATTCATCCCCGGCAACCGGATCGCCATGATCTTGAAGCGATCCATGCGGTTATTGGCGGTGAGCAGCGAAATCGCGGCTTCCGACAGGTTACGCGCCAGAATGACGAGGTGCTTGACCTTGGCAGCGTGCGCCGCTTGCAGCACAGGGAACAGATCACGATGGTCGTTCAATTCGAAATCGCTGAGAAAAACCACCGCGTTTTCGATGCTGATCTTGCCCGTCACCTGTTCCGGGTGCAGGATGCGGGTCATCAAACCGCCGTGAAAGTAGCTACCATCCACATACTCGCGGTGCATGATGCGCCCGTAGTCCTCGCGGATGTCGAGGCGACCAAAATCACCAATCAAGTCGAAAGCATCGCCCAGCAGTTCGGCCAGTTCGTCATCATGGCACAGGGTACGTGCCATCTGCGTGAGCGCCTTTTGCCCGCGCAGATCGAAGGCCATCTCATCCAGCGCATTCAGGATGATGGGCAGCGCCGCTTCCAGATGGCGACGGATTTGCGGGGCGTTCCCGCCCGCCGCAATATACTTCAGCCCGCTGTTGAAGACCGCCTCGAACAACACCGCCAGCGTCGCCGTACCATCGTTCAGGTAATCGGATTGGCGGGTAATCATCGAGCGCATGAGCATCGCGCCCATGTCCTCATCGCGGTTGGCAAGCTGAATGATGCGGCGGGCGATTAACCCGCCGTCATCCAGATATTCCGGCAAATGTTCCGCATCGTTCAGGGGATCAATCGCCACTCCCCCGGAAAGAGGCCCCAGCGTGGGGCGAATGGCGTTGGTCAGTTTCTGAATGCCGCGCTGCATGGCACGATAGACGTGCGGCTGAAACACGACATCCGGTGTCTGCTTTGTCTTCATATATAGTTGTTTATTAGCCCTTCAGGCCGCCCGCCATCAAACCTTCGACGAGATAGCGCTGCCCCAGAATGTAAATGATGATGACCGGAACGGTGGACAGCACGATGCCGGCCAGCACGACGGAGATACTGCCTGTCGCCATATAGCCTTGCAAGTCCACGATGCCCAGCGTGATCGGGAAACGCTCTTTGGTGTTCATGAAAATCAACGGCGTGAAATAGTCATTCCACTTGGCGTTGAAGGTCAGCACCGAGAGAATAGCCAAACCGGGCGAAGCCAGCGGGAAGTAAATCTTGGTGAAGATTTGCCACTGATTCGCACCTTCCACCAGCGCAGCTTCCTCAAACTCATCCGGGATGCCGAGGAAATACTGGCGCAGCAGGAACGTGCCGAAGGCCGTCGCTACTGCCGGCAGGATGAGCGCCCACAGCGTATCGTTCATGTGCAGGATGCGCGACACCATGATGAACACTGGAATGATGGTCGCCTGACCGGGGATCATCAGCGTCGCCAGCACCAACCAGAACAGGAAATTACGTCCCGGGAAGCGCAACCGCGCAAAAGCGTAGCCCGCCAGCGATGCAGTAATCAACTGTCCGGCCACCACCGATAGGGTGATGATGAAGCTGTTGCCGACTTGCTGCCAGAAAGGAATTTCCTCGAATACCCGCGTGTAGTTGCTGAAGTCCATGTCCACCGGAATCCACATGGGGGGGACGGTGAAGGACTGCACCGAGTTACGCAGGGAGGTAGACACCACCCACACGAACGGCATCAGCGTGAGGATCGCCATGACGATCAGGAAGATCATGGAAATCCACTTCATCCAGCGGATATTCTTGAAGTTGAACCCACGAGGGGATGACGATTGTACCCGTGCGCCTGATTGCGTTACAGCAGTCGCCATTGTGAAGTCTCCTATTTGTAGAATACCCAGCGGCGGCTCAGGTAGAACTGAACGCCAGTCACAATCATAATGACTGCAAACAGGACGAGCGCAATGGCCGAACCGTAGCCAAAATCGAGATTCCCGAAGCCGGATTCGTACATCATCATCACGACAGTTCGGCTGGAGTCACCGGGGCCGCCGCGTGTCATGATGAACGGCTCATCGAAGAATTGCAGCATTTTGATGATGTCCGTCACCGATGCAAACAGGATGGTGGGACTCAACAGGGGCAGCGTGATACGGACAAATTTCTGCCAACCCGTCGCACCGTCCACTTCGGCAGCTTCCAGCACTTCACCCGGCATACTGCTCAAACCGCCGAGGTAGATGATGAAAGTGAAGCCCAAATTACGCCAGACGGTGGTCAGCGAGATAGTGAACAAAACCACATCACTGGAGGTGAGCCACGGGATTTTCTGGATACCCAGCAGACTTAAATAATAGTTGATGACACCGAAATCCTTGTGGAACAAGTAGCCCAGCGTCACCGCCACAGCCGCACCGGAAAGCAGTACAGGCAGGAAATAGGCTGTGCGGAAGAAAGTCGCCAACGCACGGTTGGTCAGACGGTACACCGAGAGCGCCAGCGCCAACGCCAACGCCTCCAGCATACTGACCGTCATAGCGACCAGTATAAAAGTATTTTTGAAGCTCACGAAAACACGGGTATCCGCAAAGAGCCGTTCAAAGTTGGCGAGGGCGACGAACTCCGGCGGACGAAACACGTTCCATTTATAGAAGCTCAAGCCGAACGAACCAAACATTGGCCCGATGATGAACAGAAGAAGACCAATCATGGTCGGGGCGATGAATAAGTAACCCAGCACCATGCGTTGGCGCTTGATTCCAGCCATCGTATCGGCAGCCAACCAGCGTGAGATCGGATTTCTGTGTCTAACAGGCGGATTTTGAATGACGCTGCTGCTCACACGGCCTCCTTCTATCACATTCAGGGCGGGGAGCCTATACAGGCTCCCCGCACGTTTCATAGGGTCGCTAGATCGCTTGGGCAGCGATTATACTAGCTACGGGCGTACAGCGCCTCAAGTTCGGTCTGCATCGCGTCCAGAGCTTCCTTAGCGGTCATTTCGCCGCTGGTGGCCGAGCTGGTGTAGCGCGTGTAGATGTTGGTCTCTTCAATCGAGAACACGGGCGCAGGGATCGGGCCGGTGTCCGGGCGCTTGTCGAGCGTGTCATAGAAGACGTGCCAGTTGGCGGGGCCGGACTTCGAGTAACGCTTCTCATCGTTCATCGAACGACGCACCGGGGTGGTTCCGGTCAGTTCACCGAAGAAGCCAATCAGTTCCATGACTTCTTTCTTGGTGGTGTACTTCACGAATTCCCACGATTCGTCTTCGTGTTCCGCGCCGTTCAGGATCCACGCCGCGCCGACACCCAGCTGATGACGCTGCGATGCCCACTTCGGCCAGAACTGAACGTCGAAGTCGCCGATGTTCATACCGGCATTGATCAGACCGCCCGACCAGAAGCCGCCTGCCGGGGTCATACCCAGCTTGCCGCTGGTGAAGAAGCCCTGAAGCGTGCCGCCGCCGCCGATTTCGACCACGGGGGTCAGACCCTGCTCGGTGAGCGACAGAACGAATTCCAGCGCCTCGACCATCTTGGGATTGTTGGCCTGCGGAGCCGGCCAACGCCACCCGCCGCCACGCCCTTCGGCGTTCGCGTCGCCAGCATAGAAGCCTTCCCACAGCCATTCGCCGCCCGGAGCGCGTTCTTCGGTCAGCAGGTTGGTGTCGTTGACGAAGAACCACGGAGTCCAGCTGCCCCACAGGCGGTTCGTCCAGCCGTAACCGAACGAGTCCTTGCCCGCGCCGATGCCGGTCATGGCCTTAGCGTATTCAACGAAGTCGTCCTTGGTCCAGTCTTCCGGCGGCACTTCCAAACCGGCTTCCTTGAGCAGCGCGGTGTTGAAGTACATGTTCGCGGCGTTGAAGTCGCGGGGGAGCTGGTACAGGCTGCCTTCGTACAGGTCGGTTTCGACCAGCACGGGGCTGACATCGGCGAAGTATTCAGCCAGTTCATCCTTCGAATCCATCACGCGCTGGTCGAGGGCCAGAGCGAGGCCTTCACCAGCGTACAGCTGCGTCGCTTCGGTCGCGGCGTAGCCGATGTTCACGGGCTGACCAGCGGCGAGCTGCGCCAGAATTTTGCTGGCGATTTCCGCATGATCCACACCGGTCACATTGACGAATTCAATATTGATGTTCGGGAACTTCTCTTTGAAAGCCGCCACCACATTCCCGTATTGTTCTTCGTTTTCCTGCAAGCGCAGCGTGATGCTGTCTTGGCGGGGGGGAGCCGCGAAAACACGGATGGTCGGAACCAGACCAGCACTGATCGCTGCTGCGCTGGCACCAGCCAGCCTAAGCATATCGCGGCGATTCATCTTCGGGGTCATAAAATCCTCCATATTAGATACACGGACTGCCTGCAAACATGATTCTGCGTGAGTGAGGTATGCAGATGTGTTGTTTTCGTTCAACCACCTCCCTCAAAACTCCACTGGCGTTATTGCCAGATTGACGACATTTCGTAAACTTCGAGCGATTTCAATTCAGCCTGAGCGCCCAGCACTTGCACACCATTGTGTTCAGCGCTGTTCGGATAGATACGGTTGGTGACGCTGGTGCGCCCGTTGGCGATAATCTCAACCACCGAGCCATCGAGCAGGACGCGCAACTGGAGGGTTTCACCCGCATCCAGCGCGTGAGGAAGTTCGCGTGACTGTACCAGTACCGAGTGGTTCAAATCCGCCATGACGCGCCGTGAAATCAGCACGTTCCGGCTGGCATCGTACACCACCTCGAACCGTTCCTTACCGTCGGGGGAGCAGGCCAGCGCCAGCCCGCAGTTCCCGCCCGCTGCCACCGCAAATTCGGCGCTGATGTCCAGCGCCAGACTGTGGAGGTTCAGCGAAACGTTTCCGTTCAGGGGTTGCGCCGCCAGACGGATTTGCTGACCGCGCAGGGTGTTCAGTTCCGGGACGGGTTGCATCACCAGCCGTCCGGCGCTATCCAGCGACAGGATGCGCGGGATGGCCTGCACGCCCGACCAGCCTGCCCGCTTCATCTCGGCATCATTGCGCGATTCGCGCAACCAACCGTACATGACGCGGCGATTTTGACCGTCCACGAAGGACAGGGGCGCGTACAGGACATCGTAATCCAGCACGCCTTCGTATTCCGGCGTGAAGCGGTAATTCTCGTACTTACCCACGAAGTACAACACGCTACCGGTGGTCTTGCCCAGATGTGCCGAGATAATCAGCACCCACTTGTCGCCCAACTTGAAGAAGTTCGGGCATTCCCAGATCACACCGTTGCGGTTGATGTCCCCCACCAGCAGCGGGTTCAGGTATTCCCAGTTCAACAAATCCTGCGAACGGTACAGGAAAATTGCGCCGCCCACATCCTGAATGCGCGACCCCAGCACCATGTACCACGCATCCGCTTCTTTCCAGACGAACGGATCGCGGAAGTCGCGGTTCTGATGGGATTCAGCAGGAACTTGCGCGACCACCGGATTACCGGGGTGCTTTTGCCACTGGAGCAGATCATCACTGCCGAAGGCTACCGCCTGCGTCTGAATTTCGCAGTGTTCGCCCTTCGTGGCGGTGTAAAAGACCACTGGTTTCCCGTTGTCGTTGACCATGCAACCGGAGAAGATGCCCGATTCGTCATAGCTACCGGGAGTGGGAGCGATGGCGATGGGCTGGTCTTGCCAGTGAATCAAGTCGGGGCTGGTGGCATGTGCCCAGTGCATATTTCCCCACAGCGGCCCAAAAGGGTTGTGCTGGTAGAAGATGTGATATTGACCTTTCCAGTGGATTGCGCCATTGGGGTCATTCATCCAGTTGGAGGGGGGGAGGAAATGATACGTAGGGCGGTGAAAGTCGCCACTGAGGCGTTTACGGATGGCGGCGGCAGAATCAGGTGTCATGATGACTTTCTCGCTTAACCATTTTGTACAGCACAGAAGTTGATCGATCCCATGAAATAAACCAAATGACGTGGAATCGATTCCATAACGTGTAACTCTAACACCAATTCACAAAATCTGCAAAGTGCTTTTCGTGCAAATTCACCTAAGATTTCGATCTGCACGCATTCGCACCAAAACACAAAAAAGTACAATATATCGTTTGCAATTATCTGTACTGACAACCTGTCAGGCTGAATATGTTTTTATCGGTTATTTTGTGGTTTAATGGGCAAATATTTCGTCCATATTGTAATACCGACTGATGATTTGATTTGAGTATGACCACTCCGCCCCGAATGTATAACATTAGCGATATTGCACAGATGGCCGGCGTGAGCCGGGGAACTGTATCCCGCGTCCTGAATAATCATCCGGCGGTCAGCCCGGATACCCGTCAGCGTGTTCAGTCCATCATAAATCAGGTCAACTACCGCCCCAACTTCAGCGCCCGCCACATGCGAACCGATAGCAGCAATCTGGTCGGCTTCGGGTTCATCACGGATGAGGTGATTACCACGCCGTATGCGGTGGATTTAATCCGGGGAGCGCAGGATGCGCTGTGGGCGCGGGGAAAAGTGATGCTGGTCGTGAATGCGGGTTACGATGCACAGATGACAGAGGCAGGGCTGGAGGCGCTGCTGGAAAGGCGCGTAGAAGGCATCATCTATGCCGCCATGTATCACCGTGCGGTGGATTTACCCCAGCGAAGCTCTCATGCATCTATCGTGCTGGCGAACTGCTTTGTAGAAAACCGTTCGCTGCCTTCAGTCGTCCCGGATGAAGTCTCCGGCGGCTATGCAGCCACCCGGCATCTGCTTGAAAAAGGCCACCGCCGGATTGGATTTATCAATCTAGGCGCGACCCATCGGAATGTGCCGCCGCCGCTGCCCGCCTCCAACGGGCGACTGGAAGGCTACAAACGGGCGCTGGCGGAATACGATATTCCGTTTGACCCTGCCCTGCTGATGTATACCAACCAGACACCGGAACACAACTATCTCCTGTCGCTGGAGATGATGAAATTGCCGCAACCGCCCACCGCCATTTTCTGCGGAAATGACCGCACGGCACTGGGGTGTTACGGCGCACTATCGGACTTGGGGCTGCGAGTGCCGGACGATGTGGCAGTGGTGG
>CAIVEA010000023.1 GCA_903904765.1 uncultured Chloroflexota bacterium | reverse complement strand
CCGTAGGTGCAAGAGTTGTAGCTGCTGCCGAGGATGACATCGAAATCCGCTGTCCGGTTGGGATCAGGTTCGACGCGGATATTTTCGGGGCTGACATTGAGAATTTCAGCAATTTCGCTCAGGCGGCTGCCTTTGGTCTGGCCGGTGCGATCAATGATGATGGTATCGGTGTAGTTGGTGTTGTCCGCCGTGCCGGAGGCAATCGCGTTGAACCCACTCCAGCCCAAGCGATCCGCCGCGACGCGATCCCAGTTGGCGTTGGTTGTGCCATTCAAAACCCGGATGGGAATGCCTGCCACCAGCACCTGACTTTCGGAAGGCGGTGTGTAGAAATCTTGCATGAGTTCATGTACCGGGTCAGGGTTAGGCAACTGCACGAACGAGCCATCGGGTGGTTGCCAAGGGGTGGTGTGGTACAAGCGGGCGAAAGTGAAGTGTTCGATGCGGTTCGGGTCGAGATTGAGGGCGAACGGCAGCAGGCCGAGCATGTCCTCGAAGGCCAGATTGGTTTCCACCACCTGTGTCAGTTGATTCCAGAGTTGCGGGATTTGCGAAACCTGCCCACCGTTGCGGGCTGCACGCCACATCGCCCGCAGAATCTGCTGTTGACGGCGACCACGATCAAAGTCCGAGCTGTTGTGGCGTGAACGCGAATACCAGAGGGCGCTCCCGCCATCAAGATGATAAGCGCCGACGGGCAGGGTATACATATTCGAATCGCCCTTGATGGCCTCCGGTGGGGGTGGGGCATCAATTAGCGGGTAGTCCTGAATCGCACAGTCAACCGTTACGTCTACGCCGCCGAGTGTGTCAATGACTTGTTTGAATCCGCTGAGGTTGATGAGCGCGTAGTAGTGAACGTTTATGCCGAAGTTGTAGAAAATGGTCTGACGCATCAGCCCGAAGCCGCCGTCCGTCCAACCGACTTGCTGTCCGTGTGTGAAGGCCAGATTCATGCGTTGCATCGTCCAGCCGGGAATATAGACATACAGATCACGCGGGATGCTGAGCATGGATACGGTTCCGGTAGTGCGGTTGAGCGAGACGACGATCATCGTATCGGTACGGGTGATGTTGTCGCCGGTGATTTCCGCATCCCCACCGAGCAGCAGGATATTCACAAGGTCGTATCCCTGACGGTCAATCGGGGCGACGCGGCTGGGAATGGCAGTCGGTGCAGCGGCGTTCACATCGGGGTCAGGCGGCAGCAGCAGTGTGGGGAGCGCACGCGGCGTTTCGGTGATGGCGGGCGCTGATGGTTGTGTGGCTGTCGGCGGGAGTGTCTCGGTGGCTGTCGCAGTGGGGGCGCTGGTGGCTGGCTCAACGGGAGCAGCGGTGTTCAGCGCGGGCAGCGTGACCGCCATCGGGTGGGGTGTATTGGTCATGAAGGCCTGCGCGACGGTCAACGGTGTTTCGGTGGCTGTTGGCAGAGGTGTTTCGGTATTGGTCGCGGTGGGCGTGGCGCTGGCGGTTACAGTCGCCGTTGCGGTGGCTGTGCTGGTAGCCGTCGGGGTGGGGGTCGGCGTGAGCGTGGGAGTCAGGGTTGCAGTAGCCGTCGCGGTGGGCGTGAAGGTCAACGTGGGCGCGGGCGTGTAGGTAGCAAGTGTGGATTGGATGGCGACCAGCGTTTGCTCATACAGCGGTTCGCGCTGTCGTGCTTCGCTTTGTTCAGCGTTCTGGCGTGCGAAAGCCTGCACTGTGCCTACGCTAAACCAGCCAATAGCGATCACAATGACCAGCGGCAGCAGGCGAAACACGATAAATCCACCGAAACGGCGCAAGCGCGAAGGCTTGTTGTTGTTCATGTTGTTGTTACCTAACTAGACCGACAAAACCGCGCCAGTTTAGCAGAACTAACGCTGGATGACCATTGGCACAGCGCAGGGCTGACCGAAGGTTTGATCGGTTGCCACGACGGTCAGGCGCAGCCAGTACAGCCCCGGTGCAAAGATGGCGGTGTCTAATTGGGCGAGAATACCTGCGGTCACAGGCGTTTTTGATCGGCTGTATTCCGTGTAGACCGTCAGGTAATCCGGGCGGAGTTCCAGTTTGTAGTAAGCCAAATCGGGACGAGTGGCTGTTCCAAGTATCTGAATCACGCCAGTGACGGTTTGCCCGACCATCGGAATGATGAGTGAGGTGGATGGATCGGTGCAACCTTCAGCCGTGTAGCCACCGATGGGCGTTGCCATGCTGCCGGGCAGACGCGGTAGGTAGAGTGTATCGCCAACGCGCAGGGCGTTGATGTTTTGCAGGCAGTTGACGCGCTGGAGTTCGTCTATCGTGCTGCCGATGGCTGTGGCGATGCCAAGTAACGTGTCACCTGCTTTCACCTGATAAGCCAGCCATTCCGGTGGCACGGTGCAGTTCGGGATGCGGGTGGGTGTGGCAGGTGTGGCTGTCACAACTGGTATTGCGGTGGGTGGCAGCGGCGTGACGGAAGGACGCGGTGTACTGGTAGGCGGCGCGGGTGTCCGCGTTGCGGTGGGCGGCACAGGTGTGCGCGTTGTAGTAGGCGGCGCGGGTGTCCGCGTTGCGGTGGGCGGCACAGGTGTGCGCGTTGTAGTAGGCGGCAGCGGTGTTGCAGTAGGCGGGATGGGCGTGCGCGTTGCGGTAGGTGGCAACGGTGTTGCGGATGGCCGCGGCGTGCTGGAAGGTGGTACGGGTGTAACAGTGGCTTTCGCAGGGACAGGTGTAGCCGAAGAGCGCGGCGTGCTGGAAGGTGGAATAGATGTGCGCGTCGCAGTGGGCGGCAACGGTGTGACAGAGGGTCGGGGCGTAGTGCTGGGCGGTACAGTCGTGCTGGTAGCCTTCGCAGGGACAGGTGT
>CAIVEA010000022.1 GCA_903904765.1 uncultured Chloroflexota bacterium | reverse complement strand
GTTGGTTGTTCTTATCGGTATACATCCTGGCTTCGAGCTTGCCCACCACCATGATCTGCGAGCCTTTACGCACATACTCTTTGGCGATGTCCGCCAGATTGCGCCAGCAGGTCACGCGGTACCACGTCGTTTTTTCCTGACGTTCCGGGTCATCCCGCTTCCCGGTACGAATCGTCACCGCCACCGAAAAATCCGCCACCTGAACGCCAGTCGGCGTAAAGCGGACATTGGCATCTTGCCCCACATTCCCCACAATGATCGTCTGAGTCCAACCAGCCATATCCTTATACTCCTTCGTAAACCATCTGATTGTGCAAGGCTGTAATTAGAACACACATTCTACTACAAATCTCAAAAACTGACCAGTCAGAAGTTAAAAAATCAGAACATTTTAGAGGGATTTTAACCCGCCTTTCATTAAGTTGAAGGCTGTAAATTCTGAACTTCTCGTTATACTACAGGTCGTGGAAAGGGCGGAAATAGGAATGGCGATTCTCATCGTGGATGACAGTGTAGAGACATTGAACTTGTTGTCTCTTGCTCTTGGCATGCGCGGGTTCGGCATCACAACCGCCCATAACGGGCAGGAAGCCTTGAACATCCTCGAATCTGGACGGGAGCAACCGGAACTTGTCCTGAGCAATATGTACATGCCGATCATGGATGGCATGACGCTGCTGCAAACCATCCGCAACCGCCCCGCACTAGCGGACATCCCCTTTGTGATGATGACCGCCGCGCCCCAACCCGAAATTCAAGATCAAGCCTACGAATTTGGCGCAAATGCCTTCATCATCAAACCGTTCAAACTGGAACTACTCATCACCACGCTGCGGCAGTTCGTCACACCCGTCTAGCATACCTACCCCGAACGCCGCGCATCAATCTGCTGCTTGAGCAAATCGGTCACGATCTGCGGGTTGCCTTTGCCCTTCAGCGCCTTCATGCACATGCCCATCAGCGCCCCGAACAGCTTATCCTTGCCGCCCAGATAATCCGTCACCATCGCCGCGTTCTCGTCCAACACCTGCGCCACCACCGCCGCCAGTGCGCTGCTGTCGGAAACCTGCGCCAGCCCCTTTTCGGCGACGATCGCCGCCGCGCCCGCGCCCGTCTCCCACATCTCGGTCAGCACGGTTGCGCCTGTGCCTTTGTTGATCTGCCCGCCATCCACCAGCTTGACCAGTTCGGCAAAAGCCACCGCCGAGATTTTGGTCGCGCCCACCGCATCGCGCTCCACGCCGTCGCGGTTCATCAGGCTGAACAGGCTGCCCAGCATCCAATTCGCGGCGGATTTGGGCGCAGCGCCCGCCGCCAGCGCATCCTCGAAATACTGCGCCACAGCACGATCCATGCACAGCACTGTCGCGTCGTAGTGGCTCAATCCCAAGGCCGTCTCGAAGCGTTCGCGCTTCACATCCGGCAGTTCGGGCAGGCTCAGCCGAACCTGTGCCACCCATTCGGTGCTCATCTCCACGATGGGCAAATCCGGTTCGGGGAAGTAGCGGTACTCGTCCGCCGTCTCTTTATAGCGCTGGATGACCAGCTTTTGTTTGCCCTCGTCCCAGCCCAACGTGGCCTGCTTGACGGTATCCCCGTTCAGGTACAGTTTGATCTGACGTTCGGTTTCGGCTTTGATCGCCCGAAACACATTGCGGATGCTGTTCAGGTTTTTCACTTCGGTACGGGTGCGGAAGGCTGTATCTGTGCGGTGCATCACGCTGATATTCGGCTCCATCCGCAGTACGCCTTTGGACATATCGCCGTTATTCACGCCCAGATATTGCAGGATGGCACGCAGCTTGCGTCCGAAGGCTTCGGCTTCCTCGGCGCTGTTGATGTCCGGCTCGGTCACGATCTCCAGCAGCGGCACGCCGGCGCGGTTGTAATCCACCAGACTTTCGCTGC
>CAIVEA010000021.1 GCA_903904765.1 uncultured Chloroflexota bacterium | reverse complement strand
GTTGCGCTCCTATCGTTACCTGCTGCTGGCCTGCGGCTTGTTATTGCTCATCAGCACCATCGTCCTTGGTGTGAACCCGTCGGGTTTGAGCAGCGCCCCGCAACTCTGGTTGGGCATTGGGACAATCTTCTTCCAACCGTCAGAGGCACTCAAAATCATCCTCGTGGCGTTCCTCGCCAGCTATCTCGCCGAACAGTTCCCGGCCTTCCGCGCCGAAGGATTGGAACACCATCGCTTACCCCTTTCGCCCCGCGTCGTCGGCCCCATGCTACTGATGTGGGGGCTATCGGTGGTGGTACTGGTCTGGCAGCGCGACCTCGGCACAGCCATCCTATTCTTCACCGTGTTCCTGCTGCTGCTGTACGTCGCCAGCGGCTACAGTTTGCTGCTGGTGGGCGGCGCTTGCCTAACGGTAGTGGCGGGATGGGCAGCCTATCATGCGTTCGGTGTAGTTCAGCTTCGCGTGGACATCTGGATTAACCCCTGGCCTGAAGCCGATGGACGCGCTTACCAAATCGTACAAAGTTTACTGGCGTTCGCCAGCGGTGGCATCTTCGGGCAGGGCGTGGGACAGGGGTCGCCGGGGTATATTCCGGTAGTGCATTCGGATTTCATCTTCGCGGCGGTGGCGGAAGAATGGGGGCTTCTCGGCATCTTCACAGTGATCGCCTGCATCGCACTGCTGGTCGGGCGCGGACTGCGCTGTGCATTGCGGGTGCAGCGGCGTTCGTTTCTGGCGCTGCTGGCTGTCGGCGTGAGCGTCACCCTCGGCGTACAAAGCCTGCTCATCATGATGGGCGTACTCAAACTGCTGCCCCTCACCGGGGTCACGCTGCCCTTCATGAGCTACGGCGGCAGTTCACTACTAGCCTGCTTCATCATGATCGGGCTACTGCTGCGGCTGTCCGCATTGGAAGATTAGGGGCGCTATGCAGTTCACGCAAGAGATCAAACGGCTCACCTTCGGCCTGCTGGTGGCATTCGGGATGGTTGCCCTCGCCGCCGCTTACTGGGGAACGATTGGCACATCCACCATCACCCGTCGCGACGATAATCCTCGCAATGTGGAGATCGAAACCCACCTGCATCGTGGCCTGATCGTAGACCGCGACAACCAGACTCTGGTGCAATCTGTCTTTGCGGATGACCAGATCGGACAGCGACAGTACCTTGCCCCCACCTTTTACAGTGCGCTGGGCTATGCCAGCTATCGTTACGGGGTCAGCGGCGCGGAAGAAGCCTTCAATACCCTCCTACGCGGAGATGATCGCCAACCGCCGCTGATTGACCAGTGGATGAACGGCCTGCTGCACCGTCCCCAAATCGGCTCGGACATCATGCTCAGTTTCGACAGCGGGGTTCAGGAGACGGCTGATCGTTTGATGGAGGGCAAACGCGGAGCAATTGTGGTGCTTTCCGTCCCCACCGGACAAATACTTACCATGCTCAGCCTGCCCACCTTCGACCCAAACACGCTGGATGCCAACTGGAGCGACCTGACCCAATCGCCGGAAAAACCTTTTTTCAACCGGGCGCTGCAAGGGGCATATCAACCCGGCGGATTACTACAACTACCGCTGGCTGCCGCTGCCATCCTCACTCGCCATCCTAGCGATGCACCCATCCCGAACGCCGCCCAGCGTGTCCGGCTGAACAACATAGAACTGGGTTGTGCCGCTGCCCCACCCACCGAGATGCTCTCGCTACGGCAGGCCTTCGCCTACGGTTGCCCGTATCCGTTCGCGCAGTTAGCCGAAGTGCTAGGGATAGACACGGTACAGGCAGTGCTGACCGCTTTTCATCTACAGGAACGCCTCCCTCTCGAAGGCTATATCCGCATTCCGCAAGGCCTGCGGCCGCCCACACTCAACCTCAACGCAGAGAACCTATTGGAAACAACAATGGGACAGGGAGCGTTACAAATTGCGCCGCTTCAAATGGCCGTCCTCGCCGCTGCCATCCTGAATGATGGCAACGCACCCGTACCTTATACTTTGCTGGCAGTACGTCCGCCCGGCATCACGACATGGGAAGATCGCATTAACCACAACGCCTCGCCCATTCCCCTCATTACATCCGAAGTGGCCTCGCAGATGCGAGCATGGATGCGCGACGCGGTTTCGTATGGTGCGGCGGCGGCAGCTGGACGCAAGGCCTATGACATCGGCGGGCAGGTGGCACGCAGTTTTTCCGGGCAAGGGTCACAGGTGTGGTTCATCGGCTTCGCAGCACTGGGCGGGCGCAACGGAGTCACGGTGGCGGTCGTGCTGGAAGATACGGACGATTCGGCGCTGGCGGCGCAAATCGGCGGCGAAGTGCTGACCGCCGCCACGCATATCACCACCCACTAGCCACCCGGCCACTGACGGGGGCGCAGTCCCAAACGTTTCGCCCATTTTGCGAGGGTGCTGAAGCCATGAACATACATCGGGCTAAGGCGCTTGGTATATTCGGCGTTGTGCAGCGCCTGCAAGAACGAAGGCGCATCCTGAAACGGCTGCAAGCGCGTCACCGCCTGCCCATATTCCGGCGCACTGTGCGCGTCCGACCCCGCCGTGCCGATCAGGCCGCGTTGCTGCGCGAACATCAGCGCCTGCTCGTTGTCCTCGCGGTAGATGCAACGGGCGTTGAAAATTTCAATCGCGTCAACATGGTCGGCAATCCGTTCCAATGCCTCCCTGCCCCACGCACCTTTCCGCAGGCGATCAAACGGATGAGACACGCTAATCACCGCACCCTGATCGCGCAGACGGCGAATCGTCTCCATCGGGGTCAGGCCAGCAGGGATGGTTTCGCGCACGAAATAGGCCAGAATTTCGCCCTCATCCGTCATGATTTCTTCGCCCACGATCACCAGTTCCGGCGCGATCTTCTGGAAGGCCAGCGCCCCGTCCGCCGTATTATGATCGGTGATGGCGATACGATCCACGCCCCGCCGCTGGCATAGCGCCGCAATATGCGCGAAGGTACTCAAGCAGTCTTTCGACCACAGGGTATGACTGTGCAGATCAACATTCCATCGTTCGCTCATGTGCGCTTCTCCCGAATGGCTGATTGTGGAACGCTCCTGTGCATTATCGCACACTCGTCTGCCGCTTCCTACGCCGGGGTGCGGTGGGAAAACGGCGGGCGATCAAACTTGACGCTCCCGCGTCAAGTGTAGTATAAGCGGCTGACGATAGATGCCGGTTTGACCGATAAACGAAGGCTCGAAGCTGGCAGCGGAGAAGAACGCATGAGCAACTACAGAAACGACTATGACGAAGGCGTGACACCGCCGCCCCGTTTACTTTTCATCGCCGTAATCGGCATTTTCATCCTCGGCATTCTCGGTGCGATTGCCGGCCTGATTTTCCTCAGTAGCCCCGGCATGAGTACCCTGCTCGGAATCACCATTCTGGCAGCGCCCATCCTGACGTTAGGGACGATTATCGCCGCCGTGTTCCTGTTCGGGCGGCGATGGGCAACAGTCGTCACCGGCGCATGGGTGGTGATGTGGATTATCGCCAGCATCGCCACCGTCCTCATCTACCGGAACGTCCTCGCTCCCGGTCAGCGGGAAACCGTCAAGCATTACCTGCCCTTCATGGCGGCCTTCAGCCCGCCGCTGCCTCCGGTTGGCAGTTCGCTGCCCACCCCCGTCCCGAGTGAAAACGGCAACGGGATTGATCCCGCCAGCCTGCTCGATGCGCCGTTGACCTTCGGCGCAACCGCCACGCCCACTACAGCCAGCGTTGCGCCTGCCGCGCCCAGTGCCACACCGCAGCCCACGCTCATCCCCACGCAGGAAGTAACCGCAACACCGTCACCCACCCTGCTGCCACCCACCGCCACGCCTGAAGTGACGCAGGCAGCGGCAGCCGTCACACCGCAAACCGTCGCCGCCGCTGGCGTGAACAGCGTGCCGCCACCCGTTACCGCCCGCTTGTTCGGCTTTACCTACATCAAGCAAACGTGGAACAACTGCGGCCCCGCCAACATCACTATGGCGCTCAGTTACTATGGCTGGAAAGAAACGATGGACTACGCCGCCAGCTTCCTGAAACCGGATTCCGAGGATAAAAACGTAAATCCTTGGGAACTAACTGCGTTCGTGAATGAGCAAACCGGCGTGCGGGCGGTCAACCGCGTGGGGGGCGATATGCAAACGCTCAAGCGCCTGATTGCGGGCGGCTTCCCCCTGCTGATTGAAACCGGATTCATGTGGGAAGGCTCGGACTGGATCGGGCACTACCAAACCGTCGTCGGCTATGACGACTCACAGCAGTCGTTCTACATCTACGACAGCTATCTGGGAACAGGCGAGAACAACGCGGGAATGCCCAAATCCTATACCGACTTTGACGACTTCTGGGAAAACTTCAACCGCACCTTCGTCGTCCTGTATAAGCCCGAAGAAGAAGCGACGCTGATGCAAATCCTCGGCAACTTAGCCGACCCGCAGGGCGCAGCCGCTGTCGCCGCCGAAACCGCACAGGCCGAAGCCCGCGCCAACCCCAAGAACGGATTCGCGTGGTTCAACCTCGGCTCGTCGCTCACCTTGCTAGGGCGCTATCAGGAAGCCGCCGCCGCCTATGATCGCGCCCGTCAGGTGAACGTCCCATGGCGCATCACACTGTACCAGTTCGGCCCGTTCGAGTCGTATTTCCAGATTGGGCGCTATTCCGATGTAATCTCGCTGGTGGATGTGAACCTGAACAACGGCGGCGCTTACATCGAAGAGTCCTACTTCTGGAAGGGCAAAGTCCTCGCCGCACAGGGCGACACTGCCGGAGCAACCGCCGCATTCAAGCAGGCGCTGGTGCATAACCCGCGCTACACCGCCGCGCAGACCGCCCTGCAACAGCTATCGGCCTGAAAGGTGTACTGATGACGGCACAGAACAATCGCCAGTTGGCACGTTCGACAATCGTGGTGGTGATCGCCTTCGCCGTCGCCAAAATCGTCAGCCTCGGACAGACCTTTATCATCGCCAAAGTGTTCGGCGTGGGTGCGGAATGGGCGGCCTATGTGACCGCCAACCGCATCCCCGAGCTGATCTTCACGCTGATCGCAGGCGGGGCGCTCGCGCACGCCTTCATCCCCATCTTCACAGGTTTTCTGGCGCGTGGTGAAACCGATCAAGCATGGCGCACCGCTAGCCATGTCATCAACAGCATTTTCGTCATCACGCTGCTAGTGAGCATCATCGTGTTCTTCCTAGCACCGGCACTGGTCGCCAACGTAGTCGCCCCCGGCTTCGATGAAACCGTTCGCGCTCAGACCGTCGAACTGATGCGGATTCTGCTCATCAGCACGGTGGTATTTTCGGTCAGCGGCATCATGATGGGCATTCTGCAAAGCCACAACAACTTCCTGCTGCCCGCCCTCGCCCCCATCCTGTTTGATGTCGGCATCCTGCTGGGCGTGATCTTCCTCATGCCGCCCTTCGGCGTGCGCGGGATCGCCTTTGGCGCGGTGTTCGGGTCGTTCCTGCACCTCGGCGTGCAGATTCCCGGCCTGTGGCGCGTAAAAGCACGTTGGACGCTGGAAACTGGATTCCGCGATCCGGTTCTGTGGCGCGTCATCCGGCTGATGCTGCCCCGCGTGGCGGGATTGGGCGTGATTAGCGTCAACTTCCTCGTCATGACCAATATCGCTTCGCGCTTGGGAACTGCACCCGTCGCCGCGCTCGATTGGGGTTGGCGGCTGATGCAGATCCCCGAAACGCTGATCGGCACAGCCATCGGCACGGTGATCTTCCCCACGCTGGCCGCCCTCAGCGAAATGGGGGACGAAAAAGGCAAGCGCGATGCCATGACAGGGGCGCTCCGTGTCATCCTGATTTGCAGCATTCCGGCTGCCATCGGCATCATCCTGATCGGGCGGCCTCTCATTAGCCTGCTGGAACGCGGCGCGTTCGATGCCTCCGCCTCGCAACTGGTGTATACCGCGCTCAGTTTCTTCTCGCTGGGCATTGTGGTACATTCCGCACTGGAAGTGGTCGCCCGCAGCTTTTACGCTGACAAAGATACCCTCACCCCGCTCTGGGCGGCGTTGGGCGGCACAACCATCAACTGCTTGCTAGCGATCACCCTGAGTGGTGTCACCCGCGTGGAAGCCAACTTTTTCGTGAATGCCGCCGCACGACTGCCCGCGCTCGGCCTCACGCCGGATGTGGGAAATGTGGGCGGGCTGGCGCTGGCGAACTCGATGGGCGTGCTATTTGAAGTGCTGGTGCTGCTGGCACTGCTACGACGGCGCTGGCATGGCGCGAACGAATCGCAATTGGGCGCAACGCTACTCAAGACGCTGGTCGCCAGCCTGTTGATGGCTGTCTCCATCCTCATCCTCAGCACGCTCTTGAACGCGCTCGGACTGACGGGACGTGGCCTGCCCTTCACCCTCGCCCAGATCGGACTCGAAACCGGGATCGGCGGGCTGGTGTTCGTCGGGGCGGCCTACCTGCTCAAACTACCGGAACTTCAGATGGTACTGAACGGCCTGCTGCGGCGCGGGAAATCCGCCTGAAATTTGTCTCACTTCTGACGTGCTTCCAACGCACTCTAACGTAGAATGGGGTACAATTCACGCGGACATCATCGGACAAGCTGCGGTAGGGTTCATGTCAATCGAGATCAAACAATTCACGCTAGGGCTAGCCGCCACCCACTGTTACCTCGTGGCCGATACGGATACTGGCTCGGCGCTGGTCATTGACCCCGTAGATAACGCTCAGTACATCCACAAAGCCGCGCAGGACGCGGGTTGGACGATCAAGCTCATTCTGGCGACCCATGCTCATTTCGATCATGTCCTCGCCAGTGCCGATCTGAAAGCCATCACCGGTGCGCCCTTCTACATTCACTGCGATTCGCTTCCGTTGCTCAAAAACTTGCCGCAGACCGGACTCCGCATCGCCGGACGACTGTTCCCCGAAGCGGCAGAACCGGATCGCCTGCTCACCTCCGAACCGGAAACCCTGACGCTGGATGCCATCCGGCTGGAAACCCGTTTCACACCCGGTCACGCCCCCGGTCATATCGCTTTCTACATGCCGGAGGGCAAGCTGGTCTTTGGTGGCGACTGCCTGTTTGCAGGCAGCATCGGACGCACCGACCTGCCCGGTTGTGATTACGACCTGCTCATGCGCTCCATCTTCGAGCAGTTGCTCCCGCTAGGGGATGATACCCGCGTGCTGCCCGGTCACATGGACATCACCACCATCGGGCGCGAACGTCAGACAAACCCGTTTTTACTGGATTACATCCAACGACAGGCTAATTCGTGATGACCGCGATATTCAACCAGTATTCATTCGTGTGGGCGCTGCTCGTTCTCATCGTGGTGGCCATCGGCGTGATGCGCGTGGTCGGGCTGAAACGGCGCATGATCGGGCTGGTGATCGCTCTGCTCGCGCTCATCTTCGGCGGCGCGGGGTTGGCGCTGCGACAGACCGTCAGTGATGTCAGCAGCACGGAGGCAGCAGCGGCTTTGATCGGCAACGGCAAGCCGACCTTTGTGGAGTTTTTCAGTCAATACTGACTGGGCTGCACCGCCGCGAAACCGGCGGTTGATGCGCTGGCAGCGCGTCTAGACGGCAGCTTCAACATTTTGCGGGTGGACATCCACACCGATTCTGGACGCACCTTGCGTGAACGCTACGGATTCAAATTCACACCGGAGTTCGTTCTGTTCGATGCCAGTGGAGATGAGGTCTGGCGATCACATTCGCCCCCTTCAGATGACGAACTAGGACAGGCGACCCGTGCGCCAGAGGCATCCGGTTCTTAAATGCACATTCTGATGATCTTTCTGGATGGCATCGGGCTAGGCGCGGACGACCCCGCCACTAACCCGTTTGCTGCCGCCCATCTGCCCACCCTGCACAGCCTGACCAATGGCCACCGCTGGCTGGCCGGAATCGGTACACAGCACAGCGAACGCGCCGTGTTCATCCCCACCGATGCCTGTCTGGGTGTGGCAGGCCGTCCGCAAAGCGCCAGCGGGCAAGCTGCCATCCTCACCGGGCGCAATATCCCGCAAATGATCGGGGAACACTACGGCCCTAAGCCCAACCCCGCCATCCGCGAGTTACTGGCGCAAGATAATTTCTTCAAGCAAGTGGTGGCGCACGGCGGAACAGCCGCGCTCATCGAAGCCTACCCGCCGCGCTTTCATCAGGGTATCAACAGCCGCAAGCACCTGCCCGCCAGTTATCAGCAGGCAGTGCTGGAAGCCGGACTGCCGCTGATGACCGAAGATGACCTGTATCGCGGCGCGGCGCTGGCGGTAGACTGGACGGGTCAGGGCTGGCGCTCCGAACTCGGCTATACCGACTCGCCGCTGTACACCCCCAGCGAAGGCGGTCGTAAAATGGTCGAAATTTCGCGCCAGTACGATTTCGCCTTCTTCTCGCACTGGGTGACGGACATGATCGGTCATCGCGGGCCGTTAAGCGCGGGAGTGGACATCCTCGAACTGTTCGATGCGGTGATGGCGGGCGCACTGGACGCATGGGACGATGACGAAGGGCTGATGATTATCACCAGCGATCATGGTAATCTGGAAGCCATTGACCACCGCAACCATACCGAAAACGCCGTCCCAACCGTGATTATTGGCAACCCGCGCCAAGTGTTCGCCAGCGAGTTTTCGGCTTTGACGGATTTTGTCCCGCGCATGGCGGACTTGCTGTTCAAGCAGGACGGTCAGCCGCCAAGCGGGTTGTAAGCTCTACGAATACCGAGAGGTTATGTTATGAACAGTGTGGATATGGAAAGTCTGCGTCAGACCATGCGGCTGTGGGCCAGCGGTGTCACCGTCGTCACCAGCAGCGACGGAATCGCCCGCGCTGGCGTGACAGCCAGTTCGTTCACATCCATCTCGCTTGAACCGCCGCTGGTGCTAGTCTGCCTGCAAAACTACATCGAAACCTACAAACTCATCCGTCAGACGGGTGTTTTCGCCATCTCCATCCTCAACGCGCAGCAATCGGCGCTGTCGGCTCAATTCGCGGGCTTCGCCAAACTACCGGAAGGCGCAGATCGCTTCTATCAGGTCGAAACGCACACCGCCGTCACCGGAGCGCCCCTGCTGAAGGGTGCTGTTGGCTGGATGGACTGCCGCCTCCATGCCATTCATGAAGCCGGGGTCACGCGCATGATCGTGGGTGAAGTGGTGGCTACAGGCAGTGATCCGCAGCAGCAACCGATCATCTACCACAACCGGGGCTACTACAACCTCACGCCGCAATCATAGGGCAGCGCAGGCGGGGCGAAACCTGCCTTGACGCTGTACAACGGCTCATCTACAATCCGAACCGCTAAGAAACCAGAGCGAGTAGCATGTTTGAGAATCTAAGCGATCGTTTACAAGGCATTTTCGACAACCTCGGTAAAGCGGGCAAGCTGACCGAAAAGGATGTTGATACGGTCATGCGGGAAGTCCGCATGGCGCTGCTGGAAGCCGATGTGGCGCTCCCGGTCGTCAAAGATTTCGTCAAGCGCGTGAAAGACCGCGCAGTAGGGTCGGAAGTCGCTAAGGCGCTCAAGCCCGGTCAGATGGTCGTTAAGATCGTCCACGAAGAACTGATCGAGACGCTGGGTGAACCGGGGCGGCTGAACTTCTCTGGCAGCACCAAGCCGCATGTTATCATGCTGGTCGGTCTGCAAGGGTCTGGTAAAACCACCACCGCGGCCAAGCTCTCCACGTATCTTCGCAAGGAAGGGCGACAACCGTATCTGGTGGCCGCCGACACTTACCGCCCCGCCGCCGTTGACCAGTTGGTGACACTGGCAAAGCAGATTAACGTCCCCTACTATCAAGAGGGTGTGCGTTCCAAGCCGGCGGACATCTGCGCGAACGGTCTGAAGGCCGCCCGCGAAGCCAATGCCGCCGTCGTCATTCTGGATACTGCGGGTCGGTTGCAGATTGACGATACGCTGATGGCTGAACTAGAAGAAATCAAGCGCCGCACCCAACCCGCCGAAATCCTGTTGGTCGCGGACTCGATGACCGGTCAGGAAGCCGTGAACATCGCGCAGGGGTTCAATACCCGCGTCGGCCTTACCGGTCTTATCCTGACCAAGATTGACGGTGATGCGCGGGGAGGCGCGGCCATCTCCATGCGTGCCGTCACCAACGTGCCGATTAAATTCCTCGGTACGGGCGAGAAAATTGACGGTTTTGAGGTGTTTCACCCGGATCGTCTGGCCTCGCGCATCCTCGGCATGGGAGATGTCCTCAGCCTGATCGAAAAGGTTGAGCAGGAATTTGACGAGAAAGAAGCCCTGAAACTCCAGAAGAAATTCATGGAGAATCAGTTCACCCTTCAGGATTTTCTGGAGCAGCTCCAGAAAATCAAGAAGATGGGGCCGATCAGCCAAATCATCGGTATGATCCCCGGCATGGACAAGATGCGCGGGCAGATAGACCAAGAAGAGGCTGAGAAGCGAATGAAGCGCGTGGAAGCGATCATCAATTCGATGACCGCCCGCGAACGCGCCAATCCAAAGGTACTGAACGCCAGCCGCAAACAGCGTATTGCCAAAGGCAGCGGCGTTGAGGTGCGGGATGTCAACGAAGTGTTGAAGCAATTCCGCGATATGCAGAGTTTGATGAGCCAGCTACGCAAGGGGCGTTTCCCCAACTTGCCCGGTTTTCCGGGTATGCGCTAAGGCCAATTCCGGCCTTTCCGCAACTGGCAGTCACATTTTTCGCCAGTGGCCCTCCGCCAGAGTGCGCTTGAGGGCGCTAAATAACAGGAGTCTGTACAAATGGTTCGTATTCGTCTTCGTCGCATCGGTTTGAAGAAGCAGCCCAGCTACCGTATTGTGGTCGCCGATCAGCGCAGTTCGCGCAACGGCGGTTTCATCGAAGCAGTTGGCTTCCACAACCCGCGTACCATCCCCACCACCGATGTGGTGCAGGAAGATCGTCTGCTGTACTGGTTAAGCGTAGGCGCACAGCCCAGCGAATCGGTGGCGAACATTCTCAACCGCACCGGCACGATGGCGCGTTTTGCCCGTCTGAAGGCTGGCGAAAGCATGGAAAAGCTGGTGGAAGAAGCCAACGCTGCGAAGGCCAGCGCCCCGGCGGTCAGCCCCAAGACCAGCCATCCGTCTCCGGCAGCTGGCGAATCGCGCAAGAAGGCTAAGGAAGCCGCGCAGAGCTAGTCATCGG
>CAIVEA010000020.1 GCA_903904765.1 uncultured Chloroflexota bacterium | reverse complement strand
GCCCGACAGCCAGCATGAGCAGCGCCACCCCCGCCACCGCCCACAGGCGGGTCTGCGCTGCCAGCGCAACGATGCCGACGGCCTGTACTATGAAGGCCAGCCGCCGCAGAAGCAGCGAGTCTTCAGGCGGTTCTTTGCCTTTGCGCCGGATGCGCGGCACGATGAACCACAGCCCGACCACTGCCACACCAAACAGCCAGAACTGTGTGCGGAGCATCACCAGCACCGTGAAGGCCGCCACGAATGCAGCCAGCATCCAGCGGACGCTGCGGCGCAGTCGCGTCATAGTTGCCCCGCCCAATCTGCCCCGAAGGACACCCACCGCACCTCTGCGCCCGCCGCCTGTAGCTGCCCCGCCAGCGGTTCGGCGCTCAGGCCACCCGCCGGAAAGGTCGCTGGGTCAGGCAGCACCACCAGCACTTCCACGCCGCGCCCCCGCAGGCTGGCCACCGCGCCCAACGCTTGCGGGGTGGGATACGGCAGGATGAGCGCGACGAAGGCTTGCAGCCCCGGCTCTCGCAGGACGTGTTCGATGGGGCGCTGTCCGGTGGGCTGTACCCGCGCCAGAAATTGCAGCAGCGCCAGCCAGTCCACCGCCCCACGCGGGTAAGGCAGCGCATCGGCATCCGCCGCCAGATGCAGCGGGTAGCCCTTGCGCCGCGCATAGTCGGCGATGCTGGCGGCGCACTTCACGCCCCACTCAAACGGGGTGTGCTTGTCGGCAGTTGGCGCGTAGGGGTGCGCGAATAGATCGAGCGCCAGCGTCAGCCCCGGCTGTGTCTCATCCGCAAATTCCTTCGTGATGAGTTGTCCGGTGCGTGCCGACGAACGCCAGTGAATATGGCGCGGCGAGTCGCCGGTGCGGTAGGGGCGCACGCCCATGACTTCGTAGCCCACGCCAGCGCGGGGATGCGGCATTTGCGCGTTCAGCCGCTTATCGAGCAGCGCCAGCCGTTCCAGCGGGCGCACTTCGGGGAAAACGAGCGTGCTGCTGAGGGCAGTCAGGCGCGTTTCGCGGATGAAGAAGCCGAAGGGCGCTGCTGAACGCACCTTCAGCGGCGGGAAATGGTGCAGCCCGCGCCGATGGAGCGTGAGGGTATAGGTCAGCGCCGCCTGTCCGCCCGCAGGCAAATCCGGCACGAAGAACGCCTGCTGACGCTGTGGCGACTCCGGCGCAGCTAACGGGCAGGTTTCGGTGAGCGCCAGCAGCGCCCCGCCCCGTTCGCCCACCAGCCGGAAATCCACCGCCGCCGCGTCCGATTCGTACAGGTCGCCTGCGCCGTCCTGCGCCCGGATGGTGCGCTCCACCCGCAGGCCGCGCAGTGCCCCCCGGCTGGCGAACCACGCCGCCGCCACCACGCCCGCCAGCAGCGCCACCACGACGTACAGCCAGCCGACCTGCGTCTGGTTGGCGAACAGGTAGAGAATGGCCGCCGCAGCGAGGAAAGCATAGGCACGGGAAGTCGCCATCGGTGGCTTATTCCACCGGAACGCGGGTTTGCGCCAGCAGGTCGCTGATGATCGCCCGTCCGGTTTCGATCTGGCGGTCACGGGTGAGCAGACGATGCGCCATCACCGCCACCGCTGCCGCTTTCACATCATCCGGCGTGGCGAAAGACCGTCCGCGCATCAACGCCAGCGCCTGCACCATGCGTTGCAGCGCCGTCCCGCCGCGTGGACTGACACCCACGACCACATCGGGATGGGTGCGCGTGGCGGTGGTCAGTTGCACGATGTATTCCTTCAACGGACGCGCCACCGCCACCTGCCGCGCCGCCTCTTGCAGCGCCCGCACTTCGTCAAGGTCAATCACGGGTTGCAGGCCGTCCAGCGGGTCGGCGTGTTCTTCGCGCTCAAGGATGCCCACTTCGTCGGCAAACGAGGGATAGCCGAGGTTGAGCGCGATCAAAAAGCGGTCAAGCTGCGCTTCCGGCAGCGGGAATGTGCCGGCCATCTCCACCGGATTCTGGGTGGCGAGGATGAAGAAGGGTGCGGGCAGCGTATGGGTGAAACCGTCGCTGGTCACCTGTCCTTCCGCCATGCTTTCGAGCAGGCTGGACTGGGTGCGCGGAGAAGCGCGGTTGATCTCGTCCACCAGCACGATATTGCCGAAGATCGGCCCCGGCACGAACTCAAAGCGGCTCTCGCGCTGGTTGTAGATCGCCCCGCCGGTGATGTCCCCCGGCAGCAGGTCGGGCGTACACTGAATGCGCTTGAAGGCCGCCTGTACCGACTGCGCCAGCGCCTTCGCCACCAGCGTCTTGCCGATTCCCGGCACATCCTCCAGCAGCACATGGCCTTTCGCCAGCAGCGCCGCCAAGATCAGCCGCAGCTTGAACTCGTCAATCACAACCGCTGTTCGCAGCGCCTTCACCAGCCGCGCCAGCGCCGCCTGATGGTCAATCGCGGCGGGGGCTGTTCCATTGGTAGGGGTGGGTGTCAATAGAGGATTCCTTCCCGGAATGATGGCTATCTATCTGTTATACGAGCAGCGAGGGTGAAAGGCTCAATGGCTCTGTACCATCATACAACCGGGATAGCTTGCAGAATCCCAAAAATTCCCCTAATTCTAATGATGTGTATTTCATCCGGTCTGCCCATCACACCACCGGCTTGTGCCGGAAAAAGATTAACGAGGGCGCGGCGATCCCCACGCCAATCGCCCCCAGAATCAGCG
>CAIVEA010000019.1 GCA_903904765.1 uncultured Chloroflexota bacterium | reverse complement strand
TTTCCGCCACCACCGGACACACCGTCACGGGTGCAATCCGCGTGAGCGTGGGGCTGGTGAGCAACTACGCGGATGTAGCGTACTTCGTGCGCTTCCTGCGGAGCTTCCTCGATCTCGATTCGCCGGGGCTGCTGGGGTAGGGACTGCCCTCATCCCCAACCGCTGAGTACAGCTAGGAGAGGGGTGAAATGCAGTTAGGAATACGATGCATCTGTTCGTTTTACACCCTTCGCCATGAGGGAGAAGTAGTGTTAGGGATAGCGCCTACTCGATGCCGTGCCGGATGGAGAGGATGGCGGCCTGTGTGCGGTCGGCCACATCCAGCTTGGCGAAGATCGCGCTGACGTGGTTGCGGACTGTCCCTTCGGAAAGGTGCAGCCGTTCCGCGATTTCGCTATTGTTCAGCCCCCGTGCAATCAAGCGCAGCACATCCACCTCGCGCTCGGTCAGCCGTTCGATAATGCGCGAGGCGGGCTGCGTCTGGCGGCTGGCGGTTTGCTCCAGCAGTTTGCCGGCCACCGCCGGGTCTACGAAGGCTTTGCCGGCCACCGTGCCGCGCACCGCTTCGATCACCCGTGCGCGGGGCGTGTCCTTGAGTAGGTAGCCGGCGGCTCCGGCGCGAATCGCGTCGAAAACCCATTCATCATCATCAAAGGTGGTCAGCACCAGCACCCGCGTCTCGGGGTAAAGCGAACGGATGCGGCGGGTGGCCTCCACGCCGTTCATACCGGGCATCATCAAATCCATCAGCGCCAGATCGGGGCGGTGCTTGCCGACCAGTTCCACCGCCTCCGCTCCGTCTTGCGCCAGCGCCACCACTTCGATGTCTTTTTCCAGTTTGAGCAGCAGTTCCAGCCCGTCGCGCACAATCGCCTGATCGTCGCAAATGAGGATTTTCATTGGGGGTAGTCCTTGAGGATGAGCCGGATGGTTGTCCCGTGTTCCGGTGTGCTTTCGATATGGAGCGTCCCGCCGACCAGTTCGGCGCGTTCCTGCATCCCCGGCAGTCCGTAGTGACCGGGGACACGCGGTTGAGTCGAGCGAAAGCCGATGCCATTATCTTGAATCCGCAGTGTGAGGGTGTTGTCCTGCGTGGTCAGATGCAGCGTCAGCCGTTTGGCGCTGGCATGATGCACCACGTTCTCCACCGCCTCCTGTGTGATGCGGTACACGCACTGTTCCACTTCGGGCGGCAGCGGTAGTTCACCTTCTGGCAGCGATAGGTCGAGCGTGAATTTGCCCCGTTCGGCGGCGCTGGCGGCCAGCGTGCGGATGGCGATGAGCAGGCCGAGGTCTTGCAGTGGACTGGCGCGGAGCGATTTGAGGGCGCGGCGGGTTTCCTGCAAGCCGGAACGGGTGGCTTGCAACGCCTGCGCGATCAACTGCCGTGCTGTGTCCGGGTTGACATCGAGGTAGGCGCTGGCAGTCTCGAGCTGCACCGATAGGCCGCTGAGGGTATGCACCACCGTGTCGTGCAATTCGCGGGACATGCGGTTGCGTTCGCGGCTAACCGTGAGTGTTTCCAGCGTGCTGGCGTAGTGCGCCAACTGGCGATTGGCGGCAGTCAGGGCGGCTTGCTGGCGGCGCAATGAAGCGATCAACTGGTTGATGAAGATGCCCACCACGATGAAGCACACCAGCCGGATGATGATGATGAACATGAATGCCCACAGCCGTTCGCCCTGCAAGCGATCCAGCGCGAACACCAGCACCAGTTCCAGCGCGTTCACCATCACCGCGTACAGCGCCATGATCCAGCCGTCGTAGTGCCATGCCACCAGCACCAGCCCGATCATCAGCACGGGCAACTGCCGCAGCACCATGCCCTCTAAATTGGACAGCGGCGCGGGTGGCAGCTTGAGGTCGAACAGGTTGGGGACGAGTACGGGCGCACCGGAGATGAGCAGGATGAGCGCCAACGTGGTGGCCTGCGGGCGGCGGATTTTGCCCTGCGCGAAGGCCAACGCCGCGAACAGCAGCGCCGGAGCGAAGTTGAGCGCGTGGTAGCCTATCACATCCCCGCCCGGTGCGGGGCGCGAGGAATAGATCATGACATCAATCAGGAGTAAGCAGATCAGATAGGCCAGCCAGATTCCGGCGGCCATCTTCATCACGCGGGTGCTGTCGGGTTCGTGTGTGGTCATCATGACCTCATCATAACAAGGAATGCTACGACGCACCCATGACGGGTGTCATGGGTTGGGGCAGGGGCATAGGCCACCTGTCATGAAAAGGAATGACCGGAGTCGGGGGGTGCGCCCTCAAGCGATGACAGCCGCCACTCTCGTTCAGGCTTGGATTGCCGCTAGACTGCCTGTATACCACTGTGCCGTACCGAACAACCGGCACCGTGAGCATCGCAAACACAGAGAGGAACTTCCGTTGAACATCCGAACCTTCGTCACTTTCATCGCTGCGCTGCTTGTCCTGAGCGTCCTGTCGCTTACGGCCTTCGCGCAGGATGGCACATCCTACCGCATTGTGGACACCAACCAGAGCGCCTGCTACGACAACACGGCACAGATTACCTGCCCGGACGCGAATGGCGCATTCTACGGGCAGGACGCGCAGTACAGCGGGAATGCCGCCCAGTATCAGGATAATGGTGACGGCACGATCACCGACCTCGTGACCGGGCTGATGTGGCAGCAAGACCCCGGCGCAAAGATGACCTATGCACAGGCGTTGGCAGGCGAAACAACGATTACCCTCGGCGGCTACACCGACTGGCGGCTGCCGACCATCAAGGAGTTGTACTCGCTCATCCTGTTCGATGGGACGGATGTCAGCGGTTGCAACGGGACGTGTACGGTCATGCCCTTCATGGATACGCGCTATTTCCACTTCTCGTATGGCGACACGGCGGCGGGCGAGCGCGTGATTGACTCGCAGTTCGCCACCCGCACCCAGTACGTCAGCACCACCATGCGCGGCGACGAAACCATGTTCGGCGTGAACTTTGCCGATGGGCGCATCAAGGGGTACGGCACAGGGCCGATGCCGGGGCAAAGCAGCGATAAGACTTTCTACGTGCTGTATGTGCGCGGCAACACGGCCTACGGGCAGAACCAGTTTACAGCGGACGCGAACGGCACGATCACTGACAGCGCCACCGGACTGACTTGGATGCAGTTTGATAGTGGCAACGGCATGAATTGGGAAACGGCGCTGCGCTACTGCGAAACGCTGGACTACGGCGGCACGTCCGATTGGCGGCTGCCGGATGCGAAGGAATTGCAAAGCATCGTGGATTACAGCCGTTCGCCCGCCACCAGCGGCTCGGCGGCGATTGACCCGCTGTTTCAGGTGACTTCGATTACCGATGAGGCCGGACAACCGGACTACCCCTTCTACTGGAGCAGCACCACTCACGCCGACTCCGCCGGACATGGCACGTTCGCGGCTTACGTCTCCTTCGGGCGGGCGCTGGGCTACATGAATGGCTGGCTGGATGTGCATGGCGCAGGCGCGCAGCGCAGCGACCCCAAAACGGGTAGCGCCGACCAGTTCCCGCAGGGGCATGGGCCGCAGGGTGACGCGGTGCGCGTGAGCAACTATGTGCGCTGTGTGCGCGGCGGCAGCGCAGTTTCAACCCCGACAGGCAGCAGCAGCGCGGCGCGTCCCACCATGAGCATCGAGTCCAGCGGTGTGAACGCGCAGCAGGATGCTCAAAACGGACAGGGTGGGCAACAGCCCCCGCAGGGGCAGAATGGACAGGGCGGACAGCCTCCGCAGGGGCAGAACGGTCAAAACGGACAGCAGCCCCCGCAAGGACAGAACGGGCAGGGCGGACGCACCCCTCCGCAGGTAGCGATTAGCGCCTGTTCTGGCTTGACCGAGAACACCGCCTGCCAGATTTCGCTACCGAACCAGACCGTCACCGGAACGTGCCGGACTGTGCAGCAGCAGTTGGCGTGTGTCCCGGCCAACCGCCCCTAACGCATCGCAGGGACACGGTGCAAGCCGTATCCAAATCGAAGTTTGAAATGTAACTCAGTCAGAGCATATACGAAAGGCAATCTGATGAACCGCAAGACACGTCTCGTCCTCCTGATGGTAATCGCTCTCCTCCTGATGCTGGCTCCGGCGCTGACCACGCAGGCGCAGCAGGGCAACCCGCCGCCGCCCGATCAGAACGGCGGTCAGCAGCAAGGCGGTGGTGGTCAGGGTGGTCAAGGTGGTGGTCAGCAGCAAGGCGGTGGAGGTGGTCAGGGTGGTCAAGGTGGCGGCCAGCAGCAAGGCGGCGGTGGTCAGGGTGGACAGAAGCCCCCGCGTAACGCTGACTGTGCGACGGTGCAAACAGCCGATGGGCAGACCGTGACGGCAACGCCTTCCGCTGATGGGCAACCGTGCGGCCAGCAGCAAGGTGGCGGTCAGGGTGGGCAAGGTGGCGGGCAGGGTGGACAGAAGCCCCCGCGTAACGCTGATTGCCCGACGGTGCAAACTGCTGATGGGCAGACCGTGACGGCAACGCCTTCCGCTGATGGGCAACCGTGCGGCCAGCAGCAGGGCGGCGGTCAGGGTGGGCAAGGTGGTCAGAATGGTGGTGGGCAGGGCGGTCAGGGTGGCGGCGGGCAGAATGGCGGCGCGGGGTTCAACATCTCGCAGGCACTGTCGCCCGAAGCACAGCGTAATACCATCGCCTTTAGCGCATTGGCGTTCCTGACGGGTGATTTCAACGCCGATACATTCTTCCCGCCCGGCAAGGTGGCCGATATGTGGGGCTTCCAGTATCTGCGCGACAACGACCCCAGCGGCATGGGACACAATACCGACTTCCTGACCTACGCTTCGCTCAACATGCTCAATGTGTTGACGGCAGATCAACGGGCGGCTTTGCAGGTGCTGGCAGAGAGTCAGGTGGATGCGATCAACCAGTACGCAGTGATGCGCTTCACCCTGATTGATGCCTTCCGCCGCAATCTGGAGGGCGACATCCCGACTGGGACAACCGGACTGAATATGCAAGCGGTGCAGGACTACTCCGCTCAACTGTACCAGCTGGATGGTGCGATCACGCTGGAACGCGCTAAGGTGATGAGCAGCATTTTGAACGCGCTGACCAGCGATCAGAAGGCGTATCTAGATAGCATGGTGGGTGTGGGCATGACCTCGTGGAATCAGCCGCAAGAACCGGAAGACCTGCGCGGGCTGGGGCATGATGTCAAGGTGAATGTGATGACCTACGCCGGCGACCTGTTTAGCTGGTACGCGGGTTCGGTGGAGGCCGATACCTACATCAACCCGGAACGGCAGGGGACGTACTTCGGCGCGTTCTATATGAAGGATGCGCCTGCGGTGGGCAACCCCGGTTACACCATCTCCTCCAGCCTGACATCGGACATGGGGCAGGCCTTCCTGCAAACGCTCACCCCCGAACAGAGCGCCTTGATCGAGGACATTGTGAACAGCGAACTGCCGTACCTACAGGACATCGTGACCACGCGCAGCGCCGTCTCTACCGAACTGCGGCGCTCGCTGGAAGGCGGCACGATCAATGACGAAACTGTCCTCAGCTTGATGGACGCTTACGGTCAGCAGGATGGCGCGGTAGTCTACTTCTTCGCCAAGAACTTCGCGCTCATCAATGCCAGCCTGACCGATGAGCAGCGGGCGCAGTTGATGTCGTTCCGCCAGCAAATGCTCGGTGGCCTGACGGCCAATCAGCCGTTCATCTACTCGCAACCCGTGAGTATGCCCTCAATTTCCAACACGGACTTCCTGTTCAGCTAACGGGCAAGACCCCTTCCCCGCCCCTTGTGGATTTCGATAGTCCGCAGGGGGCGGGGCGCACGAAGCCGATGATGGCTTCGCCACTGGATCATTGAATTCACTGAGAAGGTTATGCGATGACACAGCCTACCCGCCGCGAGTTCCTCAAACTGTCTGCTTTCGGGATGACCAGTGCCGCGTTTTCCCTGCATGGTTGGCAGGACTGGCCTGTGTGGATGCAGGCCATCACCCGCGCTGCCCGCCTGCAAACGGGCGTGGATACCCTCAACCATCCCGACATTCTGGGTTCTGAACTGCTCACGCGCCCCACCGATCAGTCGGTAACGGTCAACATCATTCCCGCCCGCCAGATGGAAGCCTATTTTGAATATGGCACAATTTCCGGCGCATACACCGCCCAAACCCCGCCCATCAGCGCGGCGGGTGGCGAACCGATTGTCGCGGTGATGCAAGACCTGCTGCCGAACACGCGCTACTACTACCGCCTGCGCTTCCGTTCGGACGCAGGGGATTTCGTAGCTGGCACAGAGCGTACTTTCGTCACTTGCCGCAGCCGGGGTGAGGCGTTCGTATTCGGCGTGCAGGCCGATTCGCACCTTGGCACGCCCAAGCACAACGATCCCGCGTTGTATCAGCGCACCCTGAACAGCGCCGCGCTGGATAACCCCGATTTCTATATTGATCTGGGCGATACTTTCCGCGCCAGCAAACTCAAAGAAGTTACGCCGGAGGCCATCACCCGCCTGTACCTGAATCAGCGCCCGTTTCTGGGCAGTGTGGCACATTCCGCACCGTTATTTCTAGTGAACGGCAACCATGAGATGGAGTGGGGCTGGCTGCTGGACGGGACGGCGAACAGCATCCCCGCCCTGTGTGTGCAGGCACGCAAACGCTTCTACCCGCAGCCGGAGCCGGATAGGTTCTATACAGGGGATGCCGAAACGAAGCCGGAATGCGGACTGGCACAGGATTATTACGCATGGGAATGGGGAGATGCGCTGTTTGTGGTGATTGACCCCTACTGGAACACGCTGGCCGATCCGGGCGGGGCGGGCAAGGATAATGTGTCGGGTCAGGATGACAACCGCGACCCGTGGCGTTGGACGCTGGGTGAGGCGCAGTATCGCTGGCTGACGCAAACGCTGGCGAAGAGTACCGCCCCTTACAAATTTGTGTTCCATCATCATGTGCTGGGCGCGTGCCGGGGCGGAGTGGAATGGGCGGATTACTACGAATGGGGCGGGAAAGAGCATAACGGGGCGGATACCTTCGCGCAGAAGCGCCCCGGATGGGAACTGCCCATCCATCAACTGATGGTGGAGCATGGTGTAACGGTGTTTTTTCAGGGGCATGACCATATTTTTGCCCGTCAGGAACGGGATGGCGTGGTGTATCAGACCGTGCCGATGTGCGCCGACCCCGGCTACAACGCCTACAACCGCGAGGCGTTCACCACAGGCGACACGCTGCCCAACACCGGACATTTGCGCGTGACGGTTGCGCCGCAGGGTGTCACCGTCGAGTACATTCGCTCTTACCTCGATCAGCCGGACGAGATGGCCTATGCCTACACCGTTCCGGCAGTAGGGACGGTTGCACCTGTGGCGGCTGCGCCGGGGGTGATCTTGGGTCGCCCGACGGCCAGCACGATCACGCTGTCGTTGCTGTCGGCGGTGGGGCAGCAGGTGAGCGTGGCTTACCGGGCGGGCGGGGCGGTGGCGCAGACTGCGCCCGTCGTGCTGCAAGCGGGCGAGCCGCAGACTGTGCGCCTGACCGATCTACTCCCCGATACGGACTACCGTTATCGCTTTCTGTCCGATGCGGGCGAATCGGATGAGTACACCTTCCACACGCAGCGGACATCCGGCAGCGCGTTCACTTTTACGCTGGATGCCGACCCCCACAACCGCGATCCACAGTTCAGCGGCGATCTGTACGCGGTCACGCTGGCGAACGTGGTGCGCGATCATCCCGATTTTCACATCAATCTGGGCGACACCTTCATGACCGAGAAGCTCAAGCCGCAGGATGCCGCCGCTGTGCAGGCCACTTTCACCGACCTGCGCCCGTATTTCGAGCGGTTGGGCGCGGATGTGCCGTTGTATCTGGTGAACGGCAACCATGAGGGCGAACTCGGCTGGCTGCTGGCGCGGGGGCGTGACCGCAATCTGCCGCTGTGGTCTACGCAGAGCCGCCAGCGGTACTACCCTAACCCGCAGCCGGATGACTTCTACAGCGGCGCGACGGCTGTTGACCCCGATCTGGGGGCGGTGCGCGATGGCTACTACAGCTGGACGTGGGGGGACGCGCTGTTCATCGTCCTCGACCCGTACTGGTATACCCTCGACAAACCGCGACCCGATGATCCCAACGGCGGATGGAACTGGACGCTGGGGCGGGCGCAGTATGATTGGCTGCGGGCAACGCTCGAAAGCAGCACCGCGACCTACCGCTTCGTCTGCATCCATCATCTGGTGGGGGGTGGCAAAGATGCGCGGGGCGGTGTGGAGGTGGCGGATTTGTTCGAGTGGGGCGGTAACAATGCTGACGGTTCGGCGGGGTTCGATGTGCAGCGCCCCGGTTGGGGCAAACCCATCCATCAACTGTTGGTCGAGGGGCGGGTGAACGCCGTCTTTCACGGTCACGATCATGTCTACGTCCGGCAAGAACTGGATGGAATCGTGTATCAAGAACTGCCGCAGCCCAGTCATCCCCAGTACGACAACACCCGTCTGGCGGCGGATTACGGCTACCTCAGCGGGGTGATTTTCGGCAGTTCCGGTCATCTGCGCGTGAGCGTGACTCCAGAGCAGACGGTGGTGGAATACGTTCGCGCTTATCTGCCGCAGGACGAGAACGTCCAGCGCGTGAACGGGCAGGTGAGCGACCGCTACACGCTGCTGCCGCGCTGAGGAACGGCGAGATTGAGCAGGCGCAAGGAGTGCGCCTGCTTTTTGATTCCGCCCTGAACCATCAATCCATTTTGGAAGCATAAATGCTCATTTGACGGTATGCTTTGTAAACATTTCGGATGGGGTTTACGAAGGGTGGGCGGCTCGTGCTGGATGCGGTAGACCGTGCGCTGGTGGACTATTTGCAGGCGCAGCGCGGCTCGCTCATCGGGCTGTGTCAGCGGTTGCTGCAAACCCCCTCGGTGAACGGCGTACACGACGAAGCGGCGATTGCGGCGGCCATCCGGGACGCGGCGGCGGCGCTGGGGTTGCATACGCAGATGAGCGCCCTCAACCCGCGTCGTCCCAATGTGATCGTCAGCACCGCGCCGGAGGGCGAAACCGGTCTGCTGCTGGTGGGGCATACCGATACCGTCCCCGCTGGCGACGAGGCCGCATGGACATACCCGCCGTTTTCCGGCACGTTAGCCGATGGGCGCATCTACGGGCGCGGCGCGGTGGATACCAAAGGCGGCATGGCGGCGGCGCTGTGGGCGCTGGCGGCGTTAAAGGCTGTGCCGGGGGCGCTGGCGGCGGGGCGGGCGCAGTTCATCGGCGTGCCGGATGAGGAAACAGGCGCAACCGGGACGCTGGGCATCCGGCATTTGCAAGCCGAAAGGCTGCTGAACGGGCGCGGTGCGATCTACACCTATTCCGGGCGCACCATCTACATCGGGCATCGGGGACTCATCCGCTACCGCATCACCTGTCAGGGCGAGGCGGCGCACACCGGTGGCGACGAATGGCAGGCCGGCACACGCGGCGCGAATGCCGTGACCGCGATGGCGGCGCTGTTGCTGCGGCTGGAAGCGCAGTCCTTCCCGTATTCCACCCATACGTATTTCGATGTCTATCGCACCCTCATCACGCCGGGGACGGTCATCAGTGGCGGGGTGAGCGTGAACATCGTGCCGGACTCGTGCGAGGCGCTGGTGGATGTGCGGACAACGCCGGAGGTGGATTTGGCGCAGGTCGAGCCGGTTGTGCAGGCGCATCTGGACGCGGTGAGTGCGGAACGGCGCGGGATTCGCTTCCGGCTGGAGCGCATTAACCATTTGCCCGCCGCCTTATCGCCCGCCGACGCGCCCATCTTCACGGCGCTGCGCGAGGTGACGGCGGCGCTGACGGGCGTAACACCCCCTATCGCGGTGGCTGGCCCTGCCAACGAAGGGTATTTGCTGGTGGCGGCGGGCATCCCGACGGTGTGCGGGTTTGGCCCGCTGGGTGACCAGTTCCACAGCGTGAATGAATATGTTGAAGCGGATAGTCTGGTGGAGGCGGCGGCGCTGTATGCGCTGACCGCCCGCCGTTTGTAGAAGTCCTCACCCCTAATTGGTTGGGGGAATTTACGCTTGCGTGCCGCAGGCGTTCCCCCGACCAATTGTCCCTTTCCGCTGCGGAGAGGGGATAAGAGGG
>CAIVEA010000018.1 GCA_903904765.1 uncultured Chloroflexota bacterium | reverse complement strand
GAGCCACCTGCTGCTGGCGGCACAGCCCACACGCGGGTTAGACGTGGGTTCTATCGAGTACATCCACAAACAAATTGTGAACATGCGCGACAACGGTTGCGCGGTGCTGCTCATCTCCACCGAACTAGACGAGATTTTCTCGCTCTCGGATCGAATCGCTGTAATGTACGCTGGCAAAGTGATTGACGTGCTTTCCATCCACGAAGCCACACGCGAAGGGGTCGGCCTGCTGATGGCCGGCATCCACCGCGAGAAAGACGAGGCAGCCGCCAATGGCTGAGTCAAGCATCCGCAGGCCAGAAGCCTTATCCCCGCTGGCACGGCGTTGGCATACCCTATCGCCGCGCCTCGTGCCGCTGTTCGCGGTACTCACCGCCCTCATCCTCAGCAGCTTATTCATGATGCTCACGCAGCTCATCACCAAAGGCTATGTGAACTTCGGTGAAGAACTGAACAAGACCGGAACGGCCTATAACGGCCTGATCGAAGGTTCGATTGGCCTGACGCTCAGCGGCACGCTCACAAACAGCGGCATCGAGCAAGCGCGGACGTACATCGGCAGCAATGAACTCAGCCCGCGTGAACTCACCCGCGCTGCCCGTACTGCCGACGACATCCGCACCAACGGCAGCGAGAATATCCTGCGCTTCGGGGAAGTACTCAACCGCTACCCCGAGTTGACGGATGAACAAATCGTCGAACTCAGCGCCCGTCTGGGCGATCTTCAACGCATCGGCAGCGCGGCGCTGGAAGCAGCACAACCGCTGCTGACCGATCTGGGCGCACTCGCCAGCGCCGACCGAGATGCGCTGTTCGCCTCGCTAGACGGCCTGACCAGCCTGACCACCGAGCAGCGCAGCGCACTCGACGCGCAACTCCCCGCCGCAGCGACTCTCAGCGATTCCGACCTGCTCACGCAGCTTCAATTCATCAGCACAGAAGGTCTTAGCCGCCTGAAAGCACTGACCGCGCAACTTGACCTGCTCCGCGCCAACAACCTCACGCCGGATGCGGCGGACGCGCACGATCTGGCGGCCATCGGCACGCTCGATCCAGCGAAAATCCGCGATCAGGTGGCCTTCGCGGCCAGCATCCAGAGCATGGGGCTGGAAGCGGGTGCGCTTTCCGATCAACTCCGCATCGTGAAAACCCTCTACGATGCAGAGCCGCCGCTGCTGGAAAGCAAAAACGTCAACGAGGCGCTGCAAACCGAATTTGAGCCGATGCTGCAAAACAATTTCATCATTCTGCGCCCCAACAATCAGGTGCTGATTGACCGCGCCATCAGTCCAGTGGGCATCATCTACGCGCCCAACAAAACGCCGGATGACCCTTCAGACGATAACGTGGTGGATGTGGTGTACCTGAAGCTGGGCGAACGGGCGCTGCTGTTCTTCCCCGCCAACCTCGAATCCATGCTCGTCCGCGCCATCCCGTTCATCATCGCGGGGCTGGCGGTGGCCGTTTCCTTCAAAGGCGGGTTGTTCAACATCGGCGCGGAAGGCCAACTGTACGCAGGTGGCACGATTGCCGCGTGGGTGGGCTTTTCGCCGCTGTTCGCGGGGCTGCCGCCGCTGCTCCATCTGCTGCTGGTGCTGCTGGTCGGCATCGGCGGCGGGTTGATCTGGGGTGCAATCCCCGGCGCACTCAAAGCCTTCACGGGGGCGCATGAAGTCATCAACACCATCATGCTC
>CAIVEA010000017.1 GCA_903904765.1 uncultured Chloroflexota bacterium | reverse complement strand
TGGTCATCACCAGCTTGCCATCCGGTGAACACACCATGCGTCCGATGAAATAGTGCGTGGACAGGCGTTTACGCACCTTGCCACTGGTATCGGCGGAGACAATATCATGCCCGTCTGAGGCGTAAATGGCCGCGCCTCCGTTCGCCACCGCCAGCAAGGGTTGAAAATCGTCCTCCACGCGCAGTTTCATATCGAACGAACCCACGCGAATATGCTGCTGGAACAAGTGCAACTTGCCTTTGGCATCTAGCGCCGCCACCAGCCCCATAAAGCGATCCAGCCCCACCGCCACCAAATCAGCAGCGCGGGCGGGCATCTCCAGCTTCACCTCTTTGCCTTCCAGTTCCAGCATCAGTTCGCCGCTGGATGGCCAGAACAGGCGCAAACGCCCATCATCTGTGGTGTAAATGCGGGTCTGCGCGGTACGCACCAACGGCAGATACGCGCCATTCGGGGCGATCAGGCTGGCGGCGAAATCCGCCCACTTCTCGCTCTGACGGGCAACCGCACTGTGCTGGTGTTCGCTCACCTGCGCCCCGCTGTCGAGGTCGAAATAGGTGGCGCGGTCACGCTGCGTCCATGCGATCAGCAGTTGCGACTTGCCGGGGAGAATATCCACCCCTTGAATCGCTTGATTGGTCAAATGTACTCGCCACGCCATCGGCTGCCTCGCTCGCTTTGGGATAAATCAGGGATAAATTGGGATAAGTGTAACCGCCCTATTCGCAGGCTGCAATCCTACTTGTCCTCATCCCACCACTGAAATCCTTCCGGCAGATTATCCATGCCCAGCGGCAAGTTGCCGTCATCCAGCATAGGCGGCGGCAGCGGCTTGCCCGCCGACGAACGGCGGGTGTACAGGATGCGGGCAGGCTGTAGGCCAGTGCCGCGCTCGCGGAAGCTGCGGAACTGCGACTGCATCAGGATGAGAATTGCGCCCAAGCCGAGGAAAGCGGCAAACGCGCTGATGAACAACCCCACCGACGGCAGCATCGCCAGCACGCCGATCAGCGCCGCGCCCGTGAACAGGCTGAGGTAGGTGATTCGCATACTGCCATCGTCGCCCACCACCGTGCGAACAATCCCCCGCCCCACCACAAGGCACACAAGCACGCGACTGATGAAGATGGTCACGAAGTAGAAGACACTCGTTCCGCCCAACCACGTCCCCAGCAGCGTCCCGCTGAACAGGCCGATCACCAGCCCGTCGAATTGCAGCGCCAGTAAAATGAACACTGCCAGCAGGATGAACAGCACCACAATCAGCGTGACCGGGAACGAGATGACGAACGTCAGCAGCCCCACGCCCAAGCTAGGCAGCGGGCGCGTGTTGATGACCTTAATCGGCTGTTGCAGCAGGCGCGGGATCAGCAGCAGGCCGATCACGCCGATCAGTGCCAGCACGAAGAATTCGCGCAACACCGCCATGCCGTACACTCCAAAGCCACCTTGTTCCTGATTGCTGATGATCTGGGTCAAATCTGGCTGTACGACCACTGGCGTGAAGGTCGTTTTGCCCTTCACCATCCCCTGTAGGTCGCCTTCGGCCGAGCCGGTATAGCGCAAATCGCCCTCGATCACGCTGCCCTCGGTCATCATCAGCCCCGGCTCGAACAGTTCCACGTCCCAAGAGAAGGGGACGAGCAGCGTTTGCTGTTGCGAAATACCCGCCGAATTGGGGTCGCCCACCGTCGCATCCACATCTCCCGCGATCCGGTTGGTGATGCGTAAGGCCGATCCCCAGAAGTTCACGCCCTGCCCTACTGCATCGTTCAGCACCAGTTGATAGCCCGCCGCCACGATACCGCCCGCAATATTCACACCCGCGTCAATCGTGGTGCTCAGGCTGATGCTGACCAGATGCGCCTGTTCACCCTGCAAACGGGCATTGGAGCGCACGTGCAGCACCGCCCCCGCAAAATGCAGATCATCCCCCACTTCACCGGTGACAATCAGTTGTCCGGCGGCGATATACACATCCCCGCTGACCGTCCCCCGAATTTCGGCATCGGTGGCGGCGGCGAATACGTTCCCGTTGACCTTGCCCTGAATATCCAGCGTGCGGCACAGGGCGAACAAATCGCCATTCACCTCCTCCGTCGCCGAAATCACGCACTGATCGCCCTGTCGGATTTCTCGCGCCCCGACCGGGTTCGCGCCGCCCAGCAGCACAAAACCCATGACGAGGATGATGCTCATCACAAACCGTCGCATAGCACACTCCTTCATTCCCTACTGATTCTACGGTACACGGCGACTATTGCCAATTTTCAGTTCTGAGGTGAGAATCAAATGATCTGTCCTAGCCAATCATCGTGAGACTCTATGCGCGAAGTGCTGTTCCACATCGAAGGTCAAACTACTGGCAGCCTGCATTTGCCCATCCTCAACCAGATCGTGATTGGCCGCGCAGACACCGATGGCGGCGCGCAACCTTCGCTCGATCTCTCGCCCTATGGCGGTGCAACATGGGGCGTATCACGGGTACACGCGGTCATCGCGTTTGAGGACGAGATGCTCTATCTTGAGGATTTGGATAGTACTAGCGGAACACGCATCAACGGCCTATCGCTCATCCCCAACCGCGCTTACCGCCTGCGGGATGGCGACGAACTCGAATTCGGGCAGGTGCGGATCGTGGTGCGCTTCTCGCGCATTTGAGCGAGTTGCTTGCCAGCGCAACCAGAGCCGATTATAGTAGCGTGAGAATTAGGATAAGCATGATCTTTCGCCTTCGCCCCTTCCGGCGATCAGGGCGGTTCTTGAGCTTAGGATAAGCATGGTACGCAGTTTCAGTGATCGGGTATTTGGCGGCGTATGCGGCGGGCTGGCGGCGATGCTGCCGTTCAGCGCGTGGTGGCTGCGCGGCGCGTTCGTCCTCCTCAGCCTGCTCACAGGCGGGGTGTTCGTCTGCGTGTATATCCTGTTGTGGTGGCTGATGCCGCAGGAGACGGTCTTTGCGCGGCGGCGCGGTGGCGCGGGGTTATTCCTGTTCGCGCTGCTGCTCAGTGCGGTGGTGCTGGCGGGATGGTGGATGAACCTCAACGGCGGTCTGCGCGGGGAGAATGGCGCGGAACTTCTGTGGCCGATCATCGTTTCGGTACTGGCGCTGGTCTTTTTTATCAAGCAGGTGATCCGGTGAAAACGCAGCGCCGCACCAATTTGCTCTGGGGACTACTGGCACTCGCTGCTGCTGGCGCGTGGTTGCTCAACACATTAGGAATCGTACCGGCAGGCGCAGCGGATTTGCTCGGACGGGCGTGGCCTGTGCTGC
>CAIVEA010000016.1 GCA_903904765.1 uncultured Chloroflexota bacterium | reverse complement strand
TGAGAAGGCCGTCAGCACCGAGAAGAACGCGAACGCGATTGTCCACAGGAACACCCGCAACAGCGGTTCACGGATAGAAACGCTGGTGAAAATCCGCGTGAAGTTCTGCACGCCCACCGGAACCCAGTACCCTAGCGGCGCATGAGAGCCATCCGGGGCGACGAACTCACCGATAGACACATCTGCCTGATAGACGGTGTTCGTCTCGCGGTCAACCACCGCATCCTGTTCGGCATCGTACACCCATTTTTGCTGGTAGTTCCCCGCCGAACTGCGCGAGGTGATGCCGATAGGATTCTGCGGGTCGCCAAACTGAATCGTCGGCAAATTGGCATCCCGCAACGCCTGCAAACGCTCCTTGCCAGAAAGCTGCCGGAAGCCGTTGATCGTAGTTGGCAATCCATCCTTGTCATACGGTGCTTCACCGGACTGGTTCGCCGTCACTATTTCCAGCGGTTGGCCGGGAACAGCGAAGTAAGTCAAGCCATCGCCACTGGTCAGCCACAGCGCGAATGTCCCATCATCCTTGCCGTACAGTTCCCAGCTATAGCTCTCAGACTCCGCCGGCAGATACTGCGCGTTGGACATTAACTGCACAGCCCGTTCTTTGGTGTACAAATGCCCATCGCTGTAATTCGTGAACGCGATATACACCGTATAGATCAGAGGATAAATCGCCAGCAGCGCCATCAACGCCAGACCGGGGGACATCCAGCGCAACGGCCACAAGCCGGGAATCAGGTTGATCGCCCCCACCCCCACCGCAATCAAGACCAGCGCGAACGCCAAGAACAGGTTGCCATCCCGTCCCACCTGAATAGCTAACCAGAAAGAAAAGACGCACACAATCCCCACAGCCAGTAGCCGCAGGATGTACATCACCACCGTAACAGAACCCCCGATTGGGGCGGGCGTGCTTCGTTTGGCTTGTGTAGCGGCCACTCAGTCCTCCCAATTCATAACGGTCTAAAATACATTATCCACCAGAAATAATAAGTAGGCGCATATTATGAAAGAGGGCAACCTTGCGGCTGCCCTCTCATCATTCAATCAGACTAGCTTCCAGCCGTGATCGTCAGCACTTTGCTGGCCGAGTCAAACGAGAAGGTCACTTCAGTGCCATCCGCCGGAACATTGAACTTCAGGTTGTCGCCGTTTTCCTTGCCGTCCACGCCGTAGTTCAAATCCCAGCTCAGGTTCGCGGCCACCTTCGCCTCATAGTCACCCGCCGGAATAGCCGAGGTTGTGAACACATACACGCCATCGCCATCCGGGTCTTGCAACCAGCTACGCAGGCAGTCCGGTGCCCAATCCGCCGAGCAACCAATCTTGGACTGGAAGCTGCCGGGGACGCTCAGAATCAAGCGGTTTACATTATCTGCCACCCAGTGCGTCTTGTTGTCATAGATAAACAGGACGCTGGTTTCTTCCGCCAGCGAGAGCTTGACATTCCCGCCATCGCGGTCAGCCGCACCGCCATAGTTCTCGTCCCAGCTATTGTTCAGAGCAACCTTATATTCAAAATCGCCCGCTGGAACGGTGAAGCTGTTCATCCATACATCACTGTTGGCGCTGTACAGCAGTTGCGTCTTGTCGCAATCCGGTGCCCAGTCACCCGCGCAGCCCACCGCCGCCTGAAGCGAACCGGGGATCGAAACCGTCTGCGGGCCGTCCGCCGGAGGTGCATCACCACCCGCGCTCGGCAGCGCCACAGGCACTTCGCCACCCGCAATTAGAGTACGAATCTGTTCCGCTGCATTCTTGAAGGCTTCCGCAGGCGACAGTTCGCCCGTAATCACGAATTGTTCCGCGTTGCCCCACGCGCCCCAGACCGAGGTCATTTCGGGGATTTGCGGCATCGGCGCACCCGCCTCACCTGCGTGCTGGAAAGCCTGAAGATCGGCATCATCCAGCGCCTCCAGCGTCTTGATGAAAGCCGGCGGACGCGGGTCGGCATCATACATGGCCTTCATCGGTTCTTCCGCCGCCATGAAGTCCAGCAAGAACGACTCGGCCACCAGACGACGATTGTCATCAATGTAGGCGCTAATCATGAAACCGTTGCCACCCACCAGCGGCTTGCCGGGGCCAACGGGGCCAGCCGGAATATCGCTGATGGCATACTTCACGCCCGACGTGCGAATGCGGTTCAGCGCCCACGGGCCGGTGACGATCATGGCCGCTTCGCCGCGCTCGAACATATCGTGCATTTCGTTGTAGCCGACGGCAGGCACGAGGAAGCCCTGCTCCGCCATGCTCTTGAGCCATTCCGCCGCCGCAATCGCGCCGTCGCTATCAATGCCCACATCCTGCGGGTTGTAGTTACCCTGATCGTCCTGCCCGAAGATGTAGCCACCAAAGGCGCTCATCAGCGGGAAGTAGTGATACGGGTCATTGGTCTGAATCATATAGCCGTACTTGGACTTGCCGGACGACACCAATTCCTCAGTGATCGCCTTCACATCGTCCCATGTCGCGGGCGCATCAGGGACGAGATCGGGATTACGGAAGAACGCCACATTTTCCGCTGCATACGGCATAGCGTACAGTTTGCCATTGTAGGTGAACAGATTCAGCGAGGCAGCGGTGAAATCGGCAGCCGCGCCACCCAGATCAATCGGGCTGATCGCGCCGTTCTGCACCAGTTCGCCCACCCAGTCGGAAGCCGCCACGAACACATCCGGGCCTTCACCCGCCGGGCCAGCAACGGTGATATTCGAGCGAATATCGCCCATGCCAATTTCCTGCACTTGCACCGTCACACCAAATTCTTGGCTGAACTGCTCGGCAATCGGGGTCAACGCCGGAACGCGGGTGTTATCCGCCCAGATCACCAGATCGGCTTTGGCATCCTGCGCCAGCGCCGGAACTGCGGCGCTTAGCACCAGCAGCAGTGCAACCGCCACCAACAAAAAACTTTTACGCATATTGATCTCCTCCACACTCACTTATATCGAACACACATGCAACTCGACTATACGAGTGCAAGAACGCCTTTTATCATCGGCTACATCCCGCAAGAGATAGCCGCTGCGTTCACGAATCTAATGTGGCACGAAGGCTATCGCGCACCTGCGTCAGCCGCCGCACCAATTCCGCCCGTTCATCCGCTTCTAGCGTCCCCAACCGCGTGACCAGCGACAGATCATGCGCCTGCTGGACGCGCTGATACAACTCACGGCCTAACGGGGTGAGAATCACCTGCTGCGCCCGCCGATCTACCGCATCCGGGTCACGCTGTACCAATTGTGATTGCTCTAACGAATCGATCAAGCGCGTGATCGTGCTGCGAGCGCACAACATCAAATCACTCAAATCGGTCATGCGATAAGCAAAATCCGAAGCCAACAGCGAGAGTACGCGGTACTGCGAGGTAGTCAACCCAAAAAACGACAGAACCTTCCGGTCGCCTGCATCTAGCAGCACATAAATATCATGGATAAGCCGATAAGCCGTATCAGCAGATACAGGTTCCATCACAAATCAATACTCGTCATTATTTTCGCAAACAACATTTGCTTACGCAACTATATTAGCGCATTTGGGCAACACAGGCTGTCAAGCGTTTC
>CAIVEA010000015.1 GCA_903904765.1 uncultured Chloroflexota bacterium | reverse complement strand
CGATGTCCATCGCGCCTTTGGAGACAAAGAATTCGATGCTGCGGAAAACACGTTCCGGGCAAACGCGGTTCGTGCAGATGTAATCTACCATGCCTTCCGGCTTGCTGATGGGAGTCTGGCAGTAGGGGCAGGTTTCGGGCGGGAGGATGGGCGTTTCGCTGCCGTCCCGCGCCGCCGTCACCGGGCCGATCACATACGGGATGACCTCGCCGGAGCGTTTGATAATCACCCGATCACCCATGCGAATATCCAGCCGCGCCACCTGATCGTAGTTGTGCAGGCTGGCGCTAACCACCGTCACGCCGCCGATAAACACCGGTTCAAGCTGGGCGGTGGGCGTGACTTTGCCCGTGCGCCCTATGTTGACGGTGACTCCGATGAGTTTTGTGGTCATTTCCTCGGCGGGGAATTTGTAGGCGGTTGCACCGCGTGGGTCTTTTCCCGCAAAACCCAGTTCGGCGGCGATCTTGAGATCGTTGATCTTCACCACCACGCCGTCAATTTCAAAATCCAATGTGGGTTTGCGGGATTCCCATGCGGGTAATTGCTGGATAACGTCGGATAAAGTGGGATATAAACCCACATACGGTGGGATAAAGAATCCCATATCCCGCAAATAGTTCAGCAAATCCCATTGGCGATCCATAGTGATTCCCACAGCCTGTACCACCGCGTAGACGTAAGCAGTCAGGGTGCGGGTGGCTGTGATGCGCGAGTCCTTCTGCTTGAGCGTCCCCGAAGCGGTGTTGCGGGCGTTGACGTATAGCGGTAGACCGTCCGCCGCCTGCTTCTGGTTCAGGGCGGCGAAATCCCGCTTGTGGAACAGCACTTCGCCGCGCACGACCAGCTTTTCCGGCGCGGGTGGCCCGTCGGGATGCACGGGTATCCGCAGCGGGATGGAACGGATGGTGCGGACGTTGGCGGTCACATCGTCGCCCACGTCACCGTTGCCGCGTGTGGCCGCCTGCGTCAGCAGGCCGTTCTCGTAGGTCAGGACGATGGTCAGCCCATCCAATTTGGGTTCGAGCGTGTAGGTTAAGGTCGTCTCGGCGGGCAGCAGCTTCAGGTTGCGTTCTTCCCACGCGGTCAGGTCGCTTTCGCTGAAGCAGTTGGAAAGGCTGAGGATGGGCGCGGGATGTGGGATTTTGGCGAAATCGCCGGAGAGGTCGTTGCCGGAACGCTGTGTGGGCGAATCGGATGTGACCAGTTCCGGGTGTTCACTTTCCAGCGTCACCAGTTCCCGGTACAGCAGGTCATACTCGCCGTCGCTGATGGTGGGCGCGTTTAGCACGTAGTAGCGGTAGCTGTGTGCGTTCAGTTGGGCGCGAAGTTGATTGGCGCGGGCGGCAAAATCGTTCATCAGGGTTGCGCTCCTTATGGGGCGATCACTTGCAGCAGCGTTTGCACACCGTCGCTTTCGGCTGCCCAACCGATCACAGTTGCGTCCGCGTTCTGAATGCGCCACCATGTCAGACCGTTGGCGGTCAGCGGCCCTTCGATCACGGTGAAGCGTTCGCCGGGGTTGGCAATCGTCAGCACGATATTGGCGGCATTGTCTGTTCCTGCCGAGTCGCGGATGCGAATACCATCCGTCCCGACCACTTCAATCGTGCTGCCCACGCCGATACGCGGCGGGGTGGTGGGCGTGGCGGTGAAGATGATGGGCGGCAGTGTCGGCCCCGCCAGTACGGGCGCGGAGTCGGCGGCTTGCAGCGGTGGCAGCACGGGCGTGACGGCCAGCGCGGGCAGGGTAATAATCGGTGTCAGGCTGGCTTCGGCGGTGACGATGACGAAGCGCGGCGGAGCTTCTGCCGGGGTGCGACCCCCCAGCGCCAGCACCGCCACCACCACACAGGCCACCATACCGCACACCATCATCAGCGTGAGCAGCACCGCCCACACCGGCAGGCGGAACGGGTTATCCCGCTGCGGCGGCGGGGCAGGGTTGCGTTTTGGCTTTTCGGGCAGCCAATCGGGAGGTGGCTGTAGCCGTGCATCCTTCACGGGCGGCAGGTTGTTTCCGATGGGGGGCTGCTGGCTCATGATTGACCCCGCCCGCGCGTCCACGCCAGAAAGCGTTCGACAGGCCATGTGTTGATGACCGAACGCGCTTCCACCCAGCCGCGCCGCGCCGTCAGGATTCCATACGGCAGCAAGTCCATCTGCTCCGGCGCGTGGGCATCGCTGTCAATGGCAATCGGGATGCCCATCTCTACCGCTCGCCGTGCATACGGTGCTTCCAGATCGAGGCGGCGCGGGTTGGAGTTGATTTCGAGCGCCGTGCCGGAGGCTCTGGCGGCTTCAAAGATCGCGTCCATATCCAGATCAGCCGGTTCACGATCCGGGATGTACTGTGCGGTGGGATGACCGATCAAATCCACATGCGGATTTTTTAGTGCATTTAGCACCCTCTGCGTGATGGCGGCACGGTCTTGGCGCAGGCTGACGTGCAGCGAGGCCACCACAAAATCCAACTTTTCCAGCACTTCGTCGGGATAATCAAGGCTTCCATCGGCGTTCATATCCATTTCAGTGCCATGAAACACGCGGATGCGCCCGTTCATCTCGGCATCCACGCGGCGCACTTCTTCCTGCTGCGCCAGCAACCGTTCGATGGAAAGGCCGTTGCCAATTCCTAGACTGCGCGAATGGTCGGTGATGACGATGTACTCGCGTCCGCGTGCGTAGGCGGCTTCGGTCATCTCGCGCACGCTCAGTGTGCCGTCACTCCATGTGGTGTGCATGTGCAGATCGCCGCGCAGGTCGTTCATGGTGATGAGGGCGGGGAGTTTGCCCGCCTGCGCCGCTTCGATTTCGCCCCCATCCTCGCGCAGTTCGGGCGGGATGAACGGCAGGCCGAGCAGCGCATAGACTTCTTCTTCGGTAGCGCACAGGGTTTTGGGCGCATCTTCGATGATGTTGCGCTGGTCATCCACCGGACTGAAAGCATGTTCGTTCAGGCTGAAGCCGCGTTTTAACGCCAGTTCGCGCAGCCGGACGTTGTGCGCCTGACTGCCCGTGAAGTAGCACAGCGCCGTCCCCCACCGCGCTTTTTCCAGCACGCGCACATCCACCTGCAAGCCGCTGAGCAGTTCAACCGAGCTTTTGGTCGGCCCATGCCCCAGCACCCGCGCCACGTTCTCCATCGAAACCAGTGCGTCCATGATGGGCGCGGCGTTGTCGCTGGCGATCAGGATGTCCACATCCCCGATGGTGGGGCGACCGCGCCGGATGCTGCCGCCAAGCGCCCCTTCCAGCGCCCCCGGAACCGCCATCAGCCGTTCGAGGATGGCTTGCGCGGCGGGTAATGCCTTCCCTAAGGGGGTGCGTCCGGTGCGACGGGAGAGTGCCTCAATCGCCTCGATGATCTTTTTCTCGCTTTTTTCGCCCATCTTTTCGAGGTTGCGTAGCTTGCCCGCACGGGCAGCAGATTCCAATCCCTCGATGGTGACGATTCCTAGTTCTTTCCAGAACAGCCGTGCCTTTTTAGGGCCAACGCCGTTGATCGCCACAATATCCACCAGACCGGGCGGAATTTCGGCGGACAGTCGTTCGTAAAACTCCAGCTTGCCTGTCTCCAGCAGTTCGGTAATTTTGGCAGCCAGTGTGTCCCCGATGTTGGGCAGGTCGGTCAGGCCGCCCTCGGCAGCGATGGCACGCAGGTCGCGTGGGAGTTCGCGGATGCTTTCACCAGCGCGGCGATAGGAGAGGACGCGGTGAATGATCTCGCCTTTGATTTCCAGCATCACGGCGATCTTTTCAAAGCGATCAGCAATATCGCGGTTGGTTAACACGCGCTCCGCCTTTCTCAATGGGTAGAACTTCTGTTTTATTATAATCCATGCCCGCCGCCCTAGCCAGACAAATTGATAGACTGACCATCGAAGATGCCTTCGGCGCGACTGCCTTCTGTCAGCGTTTGAGTGTAGCTCAGACGACCTTCGTGCAAGCCGCTGATGAGGCCGTCGAACGTCCAATCACCGCTGCTGTAGTCGGTGCTGCCGCTGCCTGTCAGCGCAAAACCCGCGCTGAAGGCGCACTGGCTGAACTGGTATTGCTCGCCGCTTGCGGACGGTGCGAACGCTACCGTACCCCCATACGGACAGCCGACCATCTCCAGTGTTTGCCCATCCCATGCCACATAGTCGGGCAGGTACGTAAATTCCGTCGCAGCGGAGTCCAGCGCCGCTAGCGGGGCAGCGAATGAGTCGGCGGACTGCGGCGCGAGAGGGACGAACGGACTTGCGATGAGACCTTCGCAGCGGGTTTCTGGTTCGGTGGGGAACGCATCATTCACCAGAAAATCGGTGACGAGCGCATCCGGGCATTCGTCGCCCCGCCCGAAGATGACATGTGCGCCGCCTTCGGTGGTTACCAGATGTCCGTACTCCAACCGCTGTGCGATGCGCTGTCCATTTTCAACGGGTGTGGCGGGGTCAGCCGTTGCGCCCAGCACCAGTGTGGGGATGCCGGAGGCGATCAGCGGTTGTGGACGTTCGGACGGCGCTGCTATAGGCCAGAAGGCGCAGGGCAGGTCGCCGTAAAAGATGGCGGTGAACAAGGGTTGTCCGGCGTGTTCCGCGCCAGCGCGCAGGTAGGCAGCAGCGCGTTCTTCGGGTGCGCCGCTGAAATAGGCGTAGTCGTTGCACTCGACGGCGTAATACAGGCCGTCCGAGTAGGTTGGATCGGGCGTGGCGATCAGTGTTTCGGCGTTCAGCCCGTAGGCGCTATAGGCCATTCGCGCTAGCACGGTGAGGTCGCCCCGTGCAGCGGCGGCTAACGCACGCTGGAGGCGCATCCGTCCGCCTTCGGTGTACAGGTTGTCTATCACGACGGTTTCCAGATCGCTGCGGGTGAAGGTGCGCTGCACGTTCCCAGACGG
>CAIVEA010000014.1 GCA_903904765.1 uncultured Chloroflexota bacterium | reverse complement strand
CGGTTCTTTTTCCAGCAGGCGCTCGATCACCTCGCGCAGCGGTTCGCTCACATCCAGCACGTCCATTTCGGGACGCTTTTCCATAATGTCGTAGATGAGCGAGGAAGAAGTGGTATCAAACGGATGCCGTCCGGCCATCAGCTCATAAATGATGATGCCCACTGCATATAAATCAGAGGAGGTGGAGGCGGGGTTGCCCATCAGCACTTCCGGCCCCATATAGGCTAACGTGCCGCCCATCTCAGCCTCCTGCCCGATGGTGGAGGCCAAGCCGAAATCCAGCACCTTCACCACGCCGTTGCCGTCCACCAGCACATTCGCTGGCTTCAGATCGCGGTGGATGACCCCGTGCCGGTGCAGGTAGGCGATGGCTTGCAACATCTCCACCACGAAGCCCACCTGCTGATCGAGGGGCATCCGCAGCGCCGCATCGAACAGGGTGCGCGGCCCATCCAGCAGCGCCATGACGTAGTACGGCTGACGATCTGAGTCAAAGCCGTAGTCCAGCACATCAATGATGTTCGGGTGGCGCAGGCCAGAAAGCAGTTGAAACTCTTTGGCGAGATGGATACGCATCTCGGAACTGTGACCGATAGAATGGGTGTCCAACTTCTCGGTACGAATGCGCTTGAGCGCGACGGTTTTACCCGTGAGCCGATCATGAGCGCGGTAAACCACCCCCATGCCGCCGTGACCGAGTTCACCCAACAGATCATACGTCCCCAAACGTTGACTGCTCATGATGCACTACCCCTCCCCCGCAGCTTCACATCGAAGTGGATGGTTCAGAAGCTCTATCTTTATCTGTCATTGTAGTTGAAACATTGAATTTAGCATTTTACGGTTTATGCCAGAAAACAAATGGGCGGGAATGCCCCCGCCCATTTGCGTGTTCCTGCTTACGAACCGGCTGGCGGTTCCGCCGGAGTCTCCGCTGGCACTTCAACGGGTGCTTCTGTCGGCGGCAACGGGGCGACTTCCTGCGGCGGCGCATCCGTCGGCAACGATGTCGCTTCCAGCGTGGGGACATCCGTCGGGGCGACAGGCGGCATGTCCGTCGGGATGTCTGTCGGCACAAGCGTCGGCATGTCTGTCGGGATGACTGGCGGCGCGTCACCCGCGCTCACCTCGATCATCACTTCGGCGCTGCTGGTCTGCCCGTCCGTACCCGTCACCGTCAGGCGCACCGTGTAGCTCCCCGCCACCGTGTAGGTGTGCTGCGGGTTCACTTCGGCGCTGGTCACACCATCACCAAAGTCCCACAGCATGCCCGCGATGTCACCGAACGACAGGCTGCTGAACTGCACTGCCAGCGGAGCCGCGCCGCGCAGGGCGCTGGCATTGAAGGCCGCGTTCGCCGACGGCACAGACTGCGGATCAATGTAGAACTCCGGTTCCACATAGCTGGCGGTGGCGGGCAGGTCGAAGGTGATGGTCAGGCGCGGTGCATACGCCGGGTTGCCATCGTAGCTGGTGAAGAACTTGCGTCCCCACTGACCACCCAACCCCTGCGCGATCAACGACAGGCTGTTGCCGTACCGCCAGCCCGGACGGTTGATTACTTCCTGCACCAGCGCCGTCATCTGACCGAGGTTGTTCCACGTCCCCGCATTCCACAGTGTATCGGTATCGCTAAAGACCGCCGTTGCACCACGAGCGCGGGAGGCCGGGCCGCTGTCGGCGCTGAAGCTGGCGCTGTTATCCACCGCTTCGGCGTTGATGGCGTAGGCCACCCGGATCCAACTGCTGACCGGATTGTAGACTTCTAGCACAGCCGAGGTGATGACCGCGCCCTGCGGGATGTTGATCTGGTTGAAGCGCAGGCCGAGCGTCGAGCCAGCCACGCTGCCACCATTCCCCACCCACGCATTCTCACGATCCAATTCCACGCTGGCATCCACCTGATTGGCATCATCCGTCGAGCGATCAATCACCGAGGTGAATGTGACTGGCGAGGTAAGGGGCGCATTGATAGTGACGTTCACGATTCCGCTGACGCAGGCGTTGGCGCTATCGCACACCTGATAGGCGAACGAGTCGCCGCCGATGTAGCCCGCGTTGGGCGTGTAGGTGAGCGTACCGTTGTTGTTGTTCACCACCGCGCCGAACGCCCCCTGCGAGATGGCCTTGATGTGTAGCGCATTACCATCCGGGTCGCTGTCGTTCAACAGGACGTTGATGGTGACGGGCAAGTTCTGGTAGGTGGTCGCGCTGTCCGTCCCGGCCACAGGCGCACGGTTGGAGGGCGGGGCGCTGGTCGAGAAGGTGACGATGAGGCGCGGCGCGAAGTCCGGGTTGCTCTCGTGGCTGAGGAGGAACTTGCGTCCCCACTGCCCGCCCATGCCCTTCAGCACCAGCGCAAGGCTGTTGCCCGCGTTCCAGCCGCCGCGATTCACGATTTCCTGCACGATGGGTGTGATGTCGCCGAGGCTGTACCACTGGTTCGCATCCCAGCGGGTGTTGGTGCTGCTATGCAGCAACGCTCCGGTCAGGACGCGAGCCGACGGACGCGCAGCACTCTCGAACAGGGCGCTGTTGTCGGCAGCATCGCCTGCCAGATCGAAGGTCATGGTGATCCACTGACCGAAGGCGCTGTACACTTCTAGCCGCGCCGACTCGATCTTCGCACCCTTCGGGATGCTGATCTGGTTGAAGCGCAGGCCGAGATACGACTGATCGAGGCTACCGCCATTGCCCGCCCAGATGAGCGTGCTATCCGGCACGAACGTCCCCGCCACTTCATTGACATCATCATCACCCACCGTCACCGGGAAGGTCATGGTGATCGGGCTGGTGTTGATGAACGCAACCGTTACGGCAGCGGTGGCGCAGGCGTTCGCCGGGTCGCACACCGTATAGGTGAAACTGTCACCCGCGAAGGCCACGCCCGGCGTGTAGGTCACACTGCCGCCGCCATTGTCGCTGACGATGCCGTTCGCGCCCTGCGTGAAGCTGACGGTCAACGCGGCGTTTTCGGGGTCACTGGCCGCTGCCAGCAGGTTGATGACCACCG
>CAIVEA010000013.1 GCA_903904765.1 uncultured Chloroflexota bacterium | reverse complement strand
CTTGGTTTCGCAAGCACGTTTGGAGGGATTGTTTGGGCAACGCTGGAAATGTGAGACGGTACATTCGGTCATGAAACGCTTGTTTGGCGATGTCATTCGCTCCCGTTCATGGCGGCTTCAGCGTCGTGAACCCATGCTCAAGGCGCTCGTCTACAACCTGCACCGTTAACTGTTCAAACTATCTTTGCAACTGAGCAAAGTGAGCTGGTTCTACGATGGGGAAAAATATAGCACCTATACACGCAGTGATGTTGGGGATCGTACATGGGCATTTGATCAGCCCTTTTTCATCATCCTCAATTTAGCTGTTGGTGGTCAGCTACCCGGCCCTGTTGGACTTGATACTGTCTTTCCGAAACAGCTATTGGTAGATTACGTGCGCGTATTCCAACAGAATCCAGCGTAATTCACATCCATTTCCTGAAGTGAAAGAGATACCATGAAGCGACCTTCGCAACCGATTTTCATCGGTGACACGCTCCAGAAGCAAACCACAGCCCCCCTTCAGGGCGATTATGTGATGCTGATGGGAGAGCCGTTTTATCGGATACAGAACATTGACCGGATTGAGCCATTTTTCATGAGCCTCGTCAGCAATTCGGATCACTGGCTGTTTGTCGCATCAACCGGAGGGCTTTCGGCAGGGCGGGGGAATGCCGAACATGCCCTGTTCCCGTACTATACAGTAGATAAGCTCACGGAAAACAGTGAAAACACCGGTAACAAAGCGATCTTGCTGGTCACCCGTTCTGATCGGACGAGTCTCTGGGAGCCGTTTTCAAATCGGTATCACGGTAGTTACGCCATCCAGCGGAATCTGTATAAAAACGTCACCGGAACGGCGCTCGTCTTTGAAGAGATCAATGCTGATCTGGGGTTAACGTATCAGTACGCATGGCGCACCAGTGAGCGTTTCGGGTTCGTCAAAACGACGTGGCTCAAAAATACGGACGGATCACCCTGCCAGATTGAGATGTTGGACGGATTGCAAAATATCCTACCCGCTAATGTGGGGACATGGACACAGAATGTGTTTAGTGTCCTTTTGGACGCTTACAAACGTGGTGAGCTAGAACCCCAAACTGGCATGGGAATCTTCGCTTTGAACTCACGGCTCAGCGATTTGGCTGAACCCAGTGAGTCGCTCCTTGCCACCACTGTCGCGCAAATAGGCTTCTCGCAGGCGGACTATTTGCTCTCGTCCGTCCAACTCAATCCGTTCCGCAGCGGGAAATCGGTGGTTGCAGAAACCGAAGTGCGGGGTCAGCGGAGTGCTTATTTGATCCATGCGACTTTTGATCTGTTGCCCTCTGAAACCAGAGTCTGGCATCTGATAGCCGACATTGATCAGGATAGCGCCGCGATTGCCCGGACTATCCAGTGGTTACAGCATGATCGTCACCTGCTTGAACAAGAGTTGGAGCAGGATATTGCTGCCAATCAGTCCCGTTTATGGGACATTGTCGCCCGCGCCGATGGCATCCAGCTTTCCAATAACCCCATCTACACGGCGCATCATTTTGCTAATGTCATGTTCAACGTGATGCGTGGTGGCGTGTTTGCCCATCAATACACGATCCATGCGGCAGATTTCAGGGACTTTGTAGCGGTTCGCAGCCCCGCCCTGTGGCAAGCACATACTGATTTCTTCGCTGCGCTGCCGGATCATATTCTGGTATCCGACCTTCAATCACGGGCAGCCAAAAGCGGTTCAGCAGACCTTATTCGCCTGAGCTATGCTTATCTACCGCTGACTTTTAGCCGTCGGCATGGTGATCCCAGCCGTCCCTGGAATCGGTTTGCCATCAACGTGCGGAAACCGGATGGCTCGATCAAGCTAGACTATGAAGGTAACTGGCGCGACATCTTCCAGAACTGGGAGGCGCTCGCCTATGCCTATCCCGAATTCATTGAGAGCATGATCGCCACCTTCTTAAATGCCACCACTGCTGATGGCTATAATCCCTATCGGATCACCTATTACGGGATTGATTGGGAAGTTCCAGAACCCAATAATCCGTGGGCGAATATTGGCTACTGGAGCGATCACCAGATTATCTACCTGCAACGGTTGCTGGAAATTAGTAACCTGTTCCATCCCGGCAAACTCCGGGAATTTCTGTCACAACCGCTGTTCAGCTATGCAAATGTACCCTATCAAATCAAGCCCTATGCGGATTTGCTGAAAGACCCGTATAAGACGATAGACTTCGACTGGGCGCTTGAGGAACAAATCCGGGCAAGCCTGAAAGAACGGGGCAGCGACGGTCGGTTGGTGTATGCCTCGGATACACAGGTTCTACAGGTTTCGTTGGCCGAGAAACTGCTTACCCTGCTCCTCGCCAAGCTGGTCAACTTCGTTCCTGAAGGCGGCATCTGGATGAATACCCAGCGCCCTGAATGGAACGATGCTAACAATGCGCTCGTTGGTAAGGGATTGTCGGTCGTCACACTGGGCTATCTGCGGCGCTATATTGCGTTCTTCCGCGAATTGCTTGCACACGATGCTCTCACCACTGTCTCGATCAATGCTGAAGTGCAGACGTTTTACAACCGGGTATCCGGCATCCTCAGCCGTTTCCAACCCACTTTGCAGGCTTCGTTTGATGACCAGCAGCGTCGGTTCGTCATGGATGCATTGGGAGAAGCTGGAAGCGACTATCGCTGGATAATCTATCAAAAAGGGTTCTCCGGTGAACTGATTGACTCGACGGTAACAGAGCTGGTCGCGTTTCTCGATCTGGCACAGCAGTACATCGAACATGCCCTGCGTGCTAACAAACGCAGCGATCATCTCTATCACGCCTACAACATTCTGCATCTGGATAGTAATCGTGCTTCCATCCGTCACCTGTATGTGATGCTGGAAGGACAGGTGTCTATCCTGTCGTCAGGTTTACTATCCAGCGATGAATCATTGGTGCTGCTTCAGAGCCTCCGGCAGAGCGCACTCTACCAACCCGAACAGCAGACATACATTCTTTATCCCGATCGAGACCTGCTGGGATTTCTGGAAAAGAATCTCCTCACGCACGATCAGGTAGCCGATATTGCGCTGTTTGAAATGCTCATTACCGCACAGGATAAATCCATCATCACGCGCGATGTACGGGGCGCATATCACTTCAGCGGCCACATTCGCAACTTTCACGATGTCGAGCAGGCTCTAGAATCCCTGAAACAGCAACCGCAGTACACTCAACAGGTAGAGGCAGACTTCGAGAAGATCAAAACGCTGTTTGAAGCCACTTTCCATCATAACGAGTTCACAGGGCGCTCAGGGACGTTTTTCGCCTACGAGGGTTTGGGCAGCGTGTACTGGCATATGGTCGCCAAACTTTTGCTGGCGGCACAGGAAACGGTCATTCGGTTCAAGGACGACCCGAACGCCGCTGCGCTACGAGAATGCTATCTGGATATCCGGCAAGGCTTAGGCTTCAACAAAACGCCTGAAACCTATGGCGCATTCCCAACTGATCCCTACTCACACACGCCCAAAAGTCAGGGAGCTAAACAACCGGGCATGACGGGCATGGTCAAAGAGGAAATTCTGACGCGACAGGCTGAATTGGGCATCTTCATTGAGGCTGGTCGCATCGTATTTGACCCCTCTTTACTCGATCGTGCTGAAATCATGACCGCGCCTGCTGTGTATATCTATCAGGATGTCCACGACAATCGGCAAATCCTCGAACTGAAAGCAGGTTGTCTGGCCTATTCCATCTGCCAGACACCGGTTGTCATGCAGTCGTCCGGTAACAGGATGATAACGGTTCGCTATGCCGATGGGACGCAGCAACAGATCGAAGGGAGCATGTTGGATGCGGTGAACAGCCGACACATTTTCCTGCGTGATGGCAAGGTGCATCACCTGACCGTTTGCTTTTAATCTGGTAAAGCCCATTTGTCATGCGCGTACTGGTCGATATGGGCATAATGACCGCAGTGATGATTCCACATCGGAATCATCACTGACTGTGTGCTATATGTTGATCGTATCGACAAAAAAGTCCCCACATAGCTAGGACAAACGCATCAAAATTCAAGAGATGTCTTGCACCGTTTTCATTTTGCGCCGATTTTAGAGTTGATATCATAATTCCACGCCAGACTTCTTAGGCTTGCTTGCCTACTCTGGATTGCTCTACGCACCGCCTCAGTCGCGCTGGCGCTACCGCCACACTCTCCACCCTCGCGGCTCCGGCAGCCGGCGCGGGCGCGATACCCGTTTAGCGGCATGAAGAGACTGATCCCTTTCCCATCATCTCGCAGCCGATCTATATTCTCATCCAACTTCAAGCGCCGCAGAAGCGTTGACTTCCCCGACCCCGGTGTGCCAATCAGTACCAGTACCGGCTCTGTTATTGTCATCAGCACCTCGTGCAGATCATTGAAACCCGTACTTTCCGTCTGCTGCTACAACTGTGGGTCTTTTTCACCCTTGTCCATCAGCAGCGCCAGATTCACAAAGCGATTGTCTAGCGCGTAGCGTGGTAGCGACCATTCCGCGATCCGCCCCAGTCAGTACTCGGTCACGGTCTGCGGCTTGTGATTCTTGATGGCCTGCTGGTGGATGCCGTATTAGTAGTCAATAATGTGACCAGTTGGTCACATTTGATGGTGAGCGAATATGGCACGGGCTGGTGTGAAGAGCGTCCGGTTGACTTCCAGTGACAGGCAGCGGAAATTCGCCGTCACAGGGGTCTGGTCGGAACACCTACACTGAGCTTTAAGAAGTGGAACATGTGTTGGTCGGTATAGTGCATTATGTTCCTATCTTCGTTAGTGTGTATGGTCAGCCTGCATTATCATCGGCTACCCTAGACTGGCGGTTGGAGCGCATGACTGGCGAACCAGAGGCATTTCTCAATGGTAGCGATGGCAGGCTCACTTTGACACCCTATAGCGTCACCACGCTTGTTCCCTTCTCGTTCACGATGCCAGAATGTAAGGGATCTGTGTGGTTGACGGTTGAGGTTCGAGCACTGGATGGCACTTTGCTTCTAATACACTGAATCTAGCGGCTATTTGAGAATGGCTCAGTAGATGATCTCCGGCGCAATTGCCGGAGACCATCTGCATCTGAGCGATGAACCCTTATTAAGCTGATGTTACGCTCACCGTGAGATCGCCTTCGCTACCCCCGTTAGCATGGCACACCACGATAGTGTATGTCCCGCTTTCTGGCAGCGTGTAACCCTTGATAGAAGCGTCCATTGTGTCGTCGCTGGCATCATCATTGAATGTCAGAGGTACACCTTCGGGGCTGAGTAGTAAGAGGGTGGGATCAACCGCGCCGGGGACTTGGCTCGCCACCGATAGGGTCACGCTCTGGCCTTGTTCACCATCAAGTGACAGATGAAACGCCCTTCCGAGTGTCATGGTCACGGAAGTGGACTGGCCTACGATCAGCGCTCCGCCGTCCACAACTTCCGCCGTTTTCACATTCATAGCTGCTGCAAAATCGCGGGTGGCAGCCTCCATGTTGCCCAGCGCCGCATAGACCCGCGAACGTATGCCGTTGGCAACCGAGGAATCCGGGTTCAGCGCGAGGGCGGCATCCAGTTCTGCGAGGGCATCTTCCGGTTGTCCCTTCGCCATGAAGATGTTCGCCCGTAGGGTGTGAAAGCCATAGAACTCAGGGTCAATCTCCAAACCACGATTGGAATCTTCAAGTGCAGTTTGTAACTCGCCCGACATCAGGTTCGCCAGTGCATGTGCGCGCAATGCCAGCGCCAGATCAGGTTGGAGTTCGAGGGCGCGGGTGCTATAGGTCATCATGCGCTCGACATCGAAATGGATGAAGGCGGCATTGGCGATCAGTCCGTAAAGCTGTGCATCATCGTCGGCAAGGTCAACGGCCTTCGCCAGTGCCGCATCGGAAACGTTTTGCTGGTCGAGCAAGTTGGCGGCGACGGCACGAATCAGCAGGGTGGATACGTTCTCGGGCAGGCTATCCACCGTTGTGAGCGCGTCATCCGCCCGCCCTGTCAGTGCGAAGAAAAAGGCTTGTGTCACACGGTCTGCGTCGGTTTGTGCAGCCGACTCGTAGATGGCTTTTACAGCGGCAGGCGAACTGTCGTTGATCTGGAAAAACGCATTATAGGCATCCAAAAAGCGATTTTCGGCGAGTGCGGCATTCAATTGCTGGAGGTGGGACTCGGCATCGAAATGCGACTGTGCCTGCACACGTCCCGCAAGCAATAGGGTGACGATCAAAAACAGTTGGGTGACGAATTGACCTGCGTTCATGGGTGTCTGAGTCCTTTCGATAACGCAACTGCCGAATGCAGGTTGCGATACCCGCATTATGTGAACGAAAAGCGAGGGTAGGTGGGTAGGGAAAAGGTCGAGTCCCGGCTGTGCAGCCCCGAAAAACCCCTATAATGCGAATATTCATATTCAGGGTGATGCGATGATGGACGATCTTAGTGGACAGGTCATCAAAGGTTATGAACTGCGTGAACGGATAGGCGCGGGCGGATTCGGGGCGGTGTATCGGGCGACGCAAAATGCCGTCGGGCGCGAAGTGGCTGTGAAAATTATTCTCCCCAGTTTCGCCAGCCAGCCGGATTTCGTGCGCCGATTTGAAAATGAAGCGCAACTTATCGCCCGGTTGGAACACCTCCATATCGTTCCTTTATATGATTACTGGCGCGACCCTAATGGCGCATATCTGGTGATGCGCTGGTTGCGCGGGGGTAGTCTTCGGGATGCGCTTGAGCGCAGCGGCGCGTACACCTTGGAGGATACGGCGCTGCTGCTCGATCAAATTGCGGGGGCGCTGGTGGTGGCGCACCGACACAACGTGATTCACCGCGATCTCAAGCCGGGTAATATTCTGTTGGATGAAGATGGACATGCGTATCTGGCGGATTTCGGCATCGCCAAAGACATCACCACCAATTCGGCTAGCACGACGCAAGCCGACGTAATTCTGGGGTCTCCGGAATATCTAGCGCCAGAACAGGCGCGTAGCGAAGCCGTTACACCTCAGACGGATATTTACAGTCTGGGGGTTGTCTTGTTTGAAATGCTGTCAGGAGAGCATCCTTTCCCCAACCTGAGCGCAGTGGAAAAGCTGTTCAAACATCTCAATGAGCCGCTGCCGCAAATCACGAATCTACCTGCCGATGCTCTCGATGCGGTGAATGCGGTGATTCAAAGAGCAACAGCGAAGAATCCGCAGCATCGGTTTAGTGATGTTCTGGCGTTGGCGAGCGCATTCCGGGAAGCATGTGTTGTCGGTAGCAAAATTAGCACTTCCAATCTGGTGGAAGTGCTCACCCGCCGCGAACAGGAAATCCTGCAAGCCTTGATCGAAGGGCGCTCGAATAAAGAGATTGCGGGACAGTTGTTCGTCACGGTGGCAACCGTTAAATGGTATATCACCCAGATTTACCGCAAGATGGGCGTTCGAAGCCGTGTTCAGGCGATTGTGCGGGCGCGTGAGTTGAACTTAATTAGCCGTCTGGCGCAACCGGACGATGCTGAAGCCGATGTAGGAACGCTCCTCGCAACGGATTTCAGCAAGAAGGTGGAAAACCCTTACAAAGGGCTGCGACCCTTCGAGAGTTCGGATTCGCAGGATTTCTTCGGGCGCGACAAGCTTGTCAGCCGCATGAGCAAGCGGTTGGGCGAGCGTGACGAGTTTGCGCGGTTTCTGGTGGTGGTGGGGCCGAGTGGCAGCGGCAAATCTAGCGCGGTCAAAGCAGGGTTAATTCCGGCGCTGTGGCGGGGAGATGTGCCGGGGGCGGAAAAGTGGTTTATCGCCGAAATGACCCCCGGCTCTCGTCCGTTGGATGAGTTGGAAGTGGCGTTGCTGCGACTTTGTACCCACGCCACTGTGAATTTGCGTGAGCATCTCGTCCGGGATGAGTTCGGACTATTGCGGGCGGCTCATCTGGCGCTGCCGAACGAGAACAGCGAAATGCTGCTGGTGATTGATCAGTTCGAGGAGATATTCACGCTGGTGGAGGATGAGGCCGTTCGCCGCCATTTCCTGCGGTTGCTGTATGCGGCGGTGACAGCACCGCGCAGTCGCATCCGTGTCGTCATCACCCTGCGTGCAGACTTTTATGATCGTCCTCTCCATTACCCGGATTTTGGCGATCTGGTGCGTAACCGTTTGGAAACGGTGCTGCCGTTGAGCGCCAAAGAGCTAGAGCGTGCGATTGTCGCTCCTGCGGAGCGTGTGGGCATCATGTTTGAGACGGGGTTGGTGGAAGCGATCATTGAAGAAGTGTTCTATCAACCGGGCGGGCTGCCGCTGCTGCAATATGCTCTGACCGAATTGTTTGAGGCGCGGCAGGGCGCTTTGCTCACTATGTCGGCGTATCAACAGGTTGGCGGTGCGGTGAAGGCGCTCGCGAAGCATGCAGAGTCTCTTTTTACCGAGTTCAGCGCCGAAGCACAGGCCGCTATCCATCAGATGTTTATGCGGTTGGTGACGGTGGGGGATGGGGTTGAGGATACGCGACGGCGGGCTTTGCGCTCCGAATTGCTGGCGCTGGGGACTGATGAAGATGTGATGGATGAGGTGATTGACACCTACACGAATTATCGTCTGCTCTCGGTAGATCGTGATCCGGTCACGCACAGCCCTACGGTAGAAATCGCACATGAAGCCATTCTACATGCGTGGGAACGCCTGCGCGTGTGGCTGGACGAAGGGCGGGCGGACATTCGCCTGCACCGGCAGCTTTCCAGTGCGGTTGACGATTGGCTGACCAATGGGCGAGAGGTTAGCTTTTTGCTGCGCGGGACACGGTTGAGCCAATACGAGGACTGGGTATCCACAACGACATTGGCGCTCACTCCCGATGAACGAGCTTTCGTCCGTGCCGGTATCGCTCATCGTGTGCAGGAAGTTGCTGCCGAACAAGCACGGCAAGCACGGGAAATCCGGTTGGAACGGCGCTCTCAATCGTTCCTACGCGGGCTGGTGGTGGTGCTGGTACTGGCGACGCTCGGCGCGTTCGGGCTGACGACTGCCGCGCTGAATGAGCGCAACACGGCCGAACGGAATGCTGAATTATCTCAGAGTCTGGCGCTGGCCTCTGCTGCACAATCGGCGCTGGTGCAACGCAACACCGATCAGGCTTTGGCGCTGGCAGTGGCGGCCAATCAGATCAGCCAACCGCCAACTTTCGCCCAGCGAATCCTCTATGATGCGTCTATTGCGTCCGGTACGTTGAGGCGGTTGCCCTGTGCGGTGGATTGGTGCTGGGGCGTTGGCATTAGCCCGGACGAAAAGACGGTGCTAACGAGCGATGGTGCAGGGGGCATTATCCTGTCTGATCTGGCGACCGGAACGGTGGTTCACCGCTATGAGGGTGGACACCATGAAGAAGCGAATGCCGAGTTTTTGCCTGGTGGGGTGCAGTTCCTGTCGGCGGGCTATGACGATAAAATGCTACTCTGGGATGTCACCAGCGGGGAAATTTTGCGTACCTATGCGGGCAGTGATGGCGACATGAACGGACTTGCAATCAGCCCGGATGGAACCCTAGCCGCGAATGGGACGGAAAAGGGGACGGTGCTGGTATGGGATGTCCAATCCGGCGAACTTCTGCACCGCTTGGTCGGCCATGATCCTACCGTGCAAGTACAGGGGGTGGCTTTTAGCCCGGATGGACACACTTTGCTTTCTGCCTCTGAAGATCACACGATGATTTTGTGGGATGTTCAGACGGGGGCACTCATACGGCGCTTTGAAGGGCATACCAATATCGTTTTCAGTGTGCAATTCAGCCCGGATGGTCGCAGCGCCCTATCTACTTCGTTCGATAACACCATGATTTTGTGGGATGTGGCAACCGGACAGATGGTTCGCCAGTTCGTCGGACATACCAACTGGGTGTTTGACGCGCAATTTAGCCCGGATGGGACGCGCATCCTCTCTGCCTCCCGCGATCAACGGCTGATGCTGTGGGATGTGGCAACGGGTGGCATCCTTCAGACGTATGTGGGCGAACCGGGGATGGCGCTGTCGGCGACTTTCCTCCATGACGGCACACAGGCGCTGGTGAGCTACAACAACGGCATGATGCGCTTATGGCAACTGGACTCGCAGGCGTTGAACGGGCAGTTTGGCGGGGTATCCCTGCCTGTTTCGGAAACGGATACCACGTTTGCGGATGGCGATATTCTGGCGGTGAGCCGTGATGGGCGATCGGTCGCCACAGCCGGTGCTGGCGCAGAAGCCCGTG
>CAIVEA010000012.1 GCA_903904765.1 uncultured Chloroflexota bacterium | reverse complement strand
TTTACCAATGTGGCGTTCGCAAAATTTGCGGCGACGAGGTATAGGCCGAAAACTGCACCGTTCAGGTTGGCACCACTCAGGTTGAAACCGCCTAAGTCGGTCTCTGTCAGGTTGGCACCACTCAAATCAATGGCTACATTGGGGTTGGCTTCACGCCACGCATTCCAACTATCCCGGTCTCCATTGACAATCAAATCGAGTTGTTCTGCGTTCGCCATGCTGCACTCCTATGGATGAAAGATAACGAATAATCGCTGAATGTTGCATCAGTACGCAAAAGTCTAACCTAGAAAAAAAGGCTTGCATAGGTAAATTCTTGGGCAAAAAAGTATACAAAAAGCCAGAAATTAAACCTAAAACAAGCGATTTTTTAACGCTATGTAAACTTATCTCATGTTGTAATCATTCGGCTTGGTTGGTAGAAATAGGCGTGTCGAAATCCGGCAGGTCGCGCTCGACGTTGCGGACGGCGGGAATGATGTAGCCCATCATGGCGATCCCGAAGCCGCCGATAGCCGTCCCCAGAAACATCAGCCCCATGCCCGCGCCTGCCCCTGTGCCGACCAACCCGCCGAAGATGCCTGCCAGTGCCCCGCCGTCACGCATGGCGGGTTCGAGTACCTGATCGGCCAGCGGACCGGCCAGCAGGTAGCCAACCGGGACGGAGAGCGTTTGCAGCGTTCCCTGTATACCGAAGATGCGCCCTTGCAGCGCGGGTTCGACCTTGAGTTGCCAGATGGTGCGGTTGCAGCTGACGACGATCGGGATGAAGAACGTGCCGACGAAGGCCGCGAACATCCACACCGGCGTGACGCGGCCTATCGCGGTGGCGAAGTCCCCGATCAGGAACGAGATGGCGCAGATGCCCAGTACACCGTGTATCTTGCGTTTGGGGCCACCCCATACACTCATCACAATCCCGCCCAGCACGCCGCCCGCGCCCAGCGCCGCCCGCACTGCACCCAGCGCCGTCTGGTCGCCGCCTGTCCGTGCCAGCACCATTGCGTCCATCACGCCGTAGTAGGTCAGGCCGGCCATCAGGTTGATGCCGCTGTAGATGAGCAGCAAACCGAGCAGGCCGGGGCGCTGCCGGATGTACTGCCAGCCTGCCCGGAAAGACTCGCCCATCCGTTCACGGGCGGCATGGGCGGCACGGGTCGGTTGCGGAATCGGAATTCGCAGCAGCGGCACGATGGCGAAGGTGAAGGTGAGCAAATCCACCACCATGATCCCGCCGAGGCCGATGATGCCCATCACCAATCCGGCGAAGATGGGCGCGAACACGTCCGAAGCTTGCTGCGAGAAAGAGCGCATGGCGTTGGCGCGGGCGAACTGGTCTTTGGGAATGAGTAGCGTGATGGCGGCTTGATAGGCCGGCACCTGAAATGACTCGAACGCGCCTACCAGCGCGGTAGACAGGTACAGATGCCAGACTTGCAGCCCGCCGCTGCTGTACAGGATGAGCAAGCCGACGGTGATGACCGCCGCGCCTAAGTCGCCCAGAATGATGAGCCGTTTGCGGCTATAACGGTCTGCGATCACGCCGCCCACCGGACTGAGCAGGATATACAGGCTGAACGAGAAGAAGCCGATCAGTGCCAGCGTGGTCGCCTGCTTGGTCTGCTGGTATGCCCACACGATCAGGGCGAAGCGGGTGGTGGCCGTGCCGAACATCGAGAGCATTTGCCCTAACCAGAGCAGGGTGAAGCGGCGCATCCCCCGATCTTGAAAAACAGCTTGTAGCGTCATTCTATGTTCCCTTGTAGTGATGAAGCAGACAAATAAAAACGGCTGTGCGGGTCGCGCACAGCCGTCGGTGGTCATCATTTGTTACGAATGATTACCGGACAGCAGGCGCATTTCTCCCCATCACAGCCGCATCGAGCATCAGGAAATCCGAGAGAAAAATGGATAGCATCCGGTTCGCCGTTTGTTTATGACGATGCACCTAAGCGTAGCCCAAAGCGGGTTGCGCGTCAATACACCCTCATCCCCGCCCTTCTCCCTCATGGCGAAGGGTGAAAGGCAGCCCTCATTCCGTCTTTCTCCCCTCGCCTAGCTGTACTCAGCG
>CAIVEA010000011.1 GCA_903904765.1 uncultured Chloroflexota bacterium | reverse complement strand
GGCGGTATTTGTCTTCAGATTCAAGGATGGCCTGCTGAACAGCCGGGTCTGTGTCGCGGTTTTCGCGTTCCTGCTGGAGTAGCGCCAGCAAACGCGGATGATCGCCCCGCGCCACCACGCCACGCACGCCCCGGCGCATCCAATCCACCACGTCCGTCAGCGTGGCCGCGTCGGACAGGACAAAGAGCGCACTGGTGGTGGCGCGGTGCCGCGCCATTTGTATGGCGCTGGTTAAGCTAAACGCGCTCTGTCTGAAGTCGCAGATGATGATGCTCCATGCCGATTCCGTCAACGCGGATTCGAAGCTGCTGGCATCGTGGACGCAGCGGCTAACGCAGCGGAATGTGCCGGTCTGGTCGAGCAGCGCAGTGAGAGCGTTGAGATGAGGTTGTGAATCGCCAATGACGAGGATGGGGGTTGGATGGGGAATATTGGCTGTGTTCATGCGATTAGCTTTCGTAGAAAATTCGCAGCCGATGACAACAAATCTTTAACAAATTGTAAACCAGACTCAGATTTTTCAGTAAAAAGGTATTAAACGAATGTGGCGAAAGAATCGCACTCAATGCACGCCCATCGCGCTGGAAAATGCGTAAACAGGCATGTTTGGTATACAATAACAGGTGTTCCCACCCCCAGCAGGAGCGCCGAGTCATGCCTGACGACAAACCCAAACTCTTTCTCTCGTATGCCCGCAAGGATGATGAGCCGTTCGTGGAGAAGTTGTTCCATGACTTGCAAACGCTTGGATTCGACCCGTGGTACGACCGCCAGAACATGACCAACGACGGCGCGCCGTTTACGCAGGCCATCAGCGAAGCCATCGTCGCCAGTCAGCGCTTGCTGTTCATCGTCGGGCCGGGCAGCGCGGACTCAAAATATTGTGAGGGCGAGTGGCGCACCGCGCTCAAACACTGCGTTCCGGTGCTGCCGCTGCTACGCTTGGGCGATTACGACCTGCTGCCGCCCGAACTGAAAGATGGTCACACGGCGAACTGCCTTGCCAGCCGTCCCTATGCCGATGTGTTCAACGAGATTGTGCGCCTGCTGAACGACCCGGTACGCCCGCTGATAGAGATCGAAGGCGGCGCACCCCCGCCCCCGCCCGGTTACATTGAGCGCGCAACCTACCTTGCTCCCCTCAAAAAGGCGCTGCGGACGGGCGATAGTCTGCTGGCGATCACCAGCAAGCAAGAAGTGGCGGCGCTGCAAGGCATCGGCGGCATCGGCAAGACCACGATTGCTAGCGCCCTGTGCCGCGATTGTGATGTGCGCCGCGCTTTCGACCGCATTCTGTGGGTGGAACTGGGGCCGCAGATGAACCCGATGGCGCTCCCCGGCAAGCTGCGGGCGGCGGTGGGCGGCGCACCGGACGACTTCAACGACCTCGACAATGCCCGCGCCAGTTTCGCCCGCCATCTGCACGGGCGCAAAACGCTGATCGTGCTGGATGATGTGTGGGATGAGACGCTGGTCGCGCCTTTCCGCGTCGGTGGCGAAGATCACCGCCTGCTCATCACCACCCGCCAGAAGGGGCTGGTACATAACCTCGGCATCCAACCGCAGGCCGTTGACCGCTTGACAGCGGACGAAGGACTGCGCTTGCTGCGCGAACGTTCCGGGCGCACAGGCATGGATGAGGCCGACCTGACGCAGATCGTAGACACCTTCGGCGGCCACGCGCTGGCGCTGGGGATCGCCGGGGCATGGCTGGCGCGTAATCCGGCGCGTTCCCCCGCCGACCTGAGCGCACGTCTGGCACAGCGACCTGACTTCCGCGATCTGAAGCTGAACGCCACCGACAAGAACCTGAACCTCGAACTGGCGCTGAACCTGAGCTACGACCCGCTGCCCCCCGCGCAGCAAGCGTACTTCCGGGCGCTGGGAGTGATGGCCGGCGAAGCCTCGTTTGACCGGAGCGCGGCAGCGGCGTTGTGGGGGCTGACGGACGCGCTGGATGCCGATGATGCGCTGGCGGCGCTGCGGGATGCCGGATTGCTGGAAGAAGGCGCGGACGGGCGCTGCACCCAGCACCCGTTGTTACGGGCGTATGCGCGGGCGCTGCTGGATGCGGCGGGGGAGACAGCGGCGGCACAGGTGCGCCATTTCGCGCACTACGCCGCGCTGCACGGGGATGCAAATGCCAACAACAACGAAGACCGCTTCCCGCTGATCGAGGCCGACTGGCCGAACCTGCTTGCCGCGCTAGGGTGGGGCTGGAGCGCACAACCCGAAGCGGCGGTGGATTGGGCGGTGGCGCTGGATTACTTCATGCAGATGCGCCTGAGCTTGAGCGAACGCCATGTGGTATTGGAGACTGCTCACGCCGCCGCCAAGCGTATTGAGTATTCACGCGGGCAGGCCAACATGCTGAAAGCGCTGGGGGACTTGTGACTGCACGAGTCTGATCTGAGCGCGGCGCGGACGTATTACGAGCGGGCGCTGCCGCTGTACGAGGCGATCGGCGCCCGTGTAGGGCAGGCCAACACGCTGAAAGCGCTGGGGGACGTGAGCCTGCGCGAGGATGAGTTGAGCGCGGCG
>CAIVEA010000010.1 GCA_903904765.1 uncultured Chloroflexota bacterium | reverse complement strand
CTGCTGGGGCCGGCCATCATCATGCTCTTGACTAGCGGTGCGATGGGGAAGGTGTAGCGTTCGGATTGTTTGTCGTGGGGAGTAGAACCATGCCCGATTCTGCTCGACAGTCTGCCGAATATGGTGTGATGACCGAAGCCCAGATTTCGTCTGGGCTTTTTGCGCTCTCGCGCCTGCGGCGGTATGTGCAGTGGAGCGTTGATCTGCTTTTCCCGCCACGCTGCGCGGGTTGCGGGCGCGTGGATAGCGCGTGGTGCGCGGAATGCACACGGGCGCTGGTCGCTACGCCCTTTCCGGTGGTTGTTTCCCCGCTGCCGCCGCTGATGGGCATCGCTTCCACTGCCGCGCATACCGGCATCATCCGCGAGGCGGTGCAGGCACTGAAGTACGCTGGTGCTCGTCAGATGGGGGCGATTCTGGGGGCGCGGTTGGCGCAACATCTGGCGGCACAACATTGGAATTGTGGAATTATCGTTCCTGTGCCATTGCATACGATTCGTTTACAGGAACGGGGGTATAATCAATCACAAGAGTTGAGCAATACTGTAGCTGCAATAACAGGGTTACAGTGCATCCCGGAAGCGTTGACGCGCCACCGGATGACTGAATCGCAGGTCACGATGAGTGCAGCCGAACGGCTCAGTAATGTCCGAAATGCTTTCTCCGCGCAGTTTGCACTGGTGAACAACCAAAACGTGCTGTTAATTGATGATGTGTATACCACCGGGGCGACTTTGCGCGCCTGTGGTGAGGCTTTATTGGAGGCTGGTGCAGCATCCGTCTATGGACTGACGGTCACTGCTGCCCGAATTTGACGGTTCTACGCACGAGGAGGAAAGGTCATGGACGTCACCATTCAGGGTCACAACATCCGGGTTACGGAGGCGCTGGAAAGCTATACGCGCAAGCAACTGGATAAGTTGGATCGCTACCTCCCCAACATCTATGATGTTCGAGTTGATTTGGCGCATGAGAGTACACGGAGGGGCGAAGACGTTGTTTCGGCACAGATCACCGTTCGCCACCAACGCGGCGCAATTCTGCGTGCCGAAGATCGTGCGACCCGGGATGTGAATCTGGCAATTAACGCAGCGGTGGATAAGCTGTACCGGCAGATTCAGCGGTTCAAGGGGAAGCGCAGCCCGAAGGGGCGCGAGAAGTTCACGGCGACAGTGGAAGAAATCAATGCCGCAGAAGCCATCCCGAACATGGCAGAATTTGTGGACGAAGCGCCGGAGCAGGTTGCCATCTTGCGGCGTAAACCTGTGAATGTGGATGCTATGAACGAGGCCGAGGCCATCGAGCAGATGGAATTGCTGGGGCATAATTTCTTCGTGTTCTTCAATGCCGATAGTGGCGTGATGAACGTGTTGTACAAGCGTGCGGCTGGCGGCTATGGTTTGCTGATTCCGACTGCCCAATAGCACGAATAGCGTAGCGTATGATACTTCAGGGGGCTTCGGCCCCCTGTTTTGTTGGTGATAGAACAGGGAAGGGGATGGTTCGCCTTCCCCTGTGCTATCATAAACGTATTATCGAGTCCGGTGGCGAACCCAACATGGATTTTTCAAACCTTATTTTTGTCGGACTGGCAATTTTTGCAGTGGGTTATTTGATCTATGCTGCGAATCAATACGATATGGCGGCGGTTTTGGTCACGCCCGATAGCGGTTCGGAGTTGATGCGCTTCATTCAGCGGCGTGGCAAGATTGTTCGTTGGACGCTATATGCACTGGCGGCGGTCAATTTTTTGTTCGCGTTGCTCATTTTTCAGGTGGCGTTGTTCAATGGTTCGGGTGATGCTTTGCCCGAAGTGAATGTTGAGATGCCAGCAGTAGATATGACAGGGGCGCTGTTCAATCTGGTGCTGGCCGGTGTCGTGACGGTTGTTTGCGCCCGCACCACTGCGCGAGAGTCGGCGCGGGGCTGGGTGCGTCCGTTAGCTGGTTACGAATCCGGTTATCGCCCGCGTTCGGCAGTGCATCAGGTGGCGCTGGTGCTGGCGCTGTGCTTGATTTCGTTCACTATAGGCGAGTTGCAACTGGCCGGTGGCCTAGCGGGGGTAGCGCAACAGATTGCAGATGATGGCACTGCGCTCGGTCCGCAGGTGTTTCAAACGGTAGTGATGATTGTGGTTGCGTTGTTGGGGGTAGGGTTGGCACTTCGCCGCAACTGGGCGCAGACCGCGCAGCGGCTAGGGTTGCGTTTGCCCACGCTGGACGATTTGAAGTGGGGCATCGGCATGGGCATCGCGCTATATATCGCGCAGGTGGCGATGGTCGAATTGTGGTATTACTTTGTGCCTGCGGAGCAAATCGCGCAGCAGAGTGCCGCCTCCGATCAGATCGGGCAGGTGTATTCGACGATTCCGCTGGCGTTGTTTTTGGCAGCATCTGCGGGAGTCAGTGAAGAAATTCTGTTTCGGGGTGCGCTCCAACCGATATTCGGGATTGGTCTGAGTAGCTTGTTTTTCGCAATGGTTCATATTCAGTATTCTTTGACTCCTGCGACGTTGATTATTTTCGTGGTGAGTCTGGGGTTAGGCTGGTTGCGAAATCGGCACAGCACCACTGCTGCAATACTGGCTCATTTCACATATAACTTCGTGGTGATGATGATTGCGATGATGGCTGCCAGCGCATTAGGAGGGGGACAGTGAGCGTGAAAGGACGCTGGACCGCGTACTGGTTTGTGCTGCTCATGGTGTTGATGGGTGGGCGTGTCGCTGCCCAAGAATCGCCCACCATCACGCCACAGCCTGATCAGAATTATATCTCGCAGTGGGGGAGCGAAGTGATCTACCCGCAGGCGCTACACTTCACGATAGCTCTGTCCCGTGTGGGCGCGGAGATTGCTTCGGCGCGATTGACGATCACGCAGGAAACGGGCGCTCCAGTGGTGATTGAGATCAGTCCGCAAGACGCGATGACCGTGCGAGCGCCGTATTCTGAACTGGCGTATACCTATTCGTTTCCCCCTGATGCGCCGCCGCCGCTATTCAGCACGGTTCGCTACCGCTGGGAAATTCAGACCACGCAGCGTGAATTTGCCCGCATTGACGACTTGCTGGTGATGCAGGACGGGCGCGTGACATGGGTTGTGGATGAGGCGGTGAATCCGGCCTTTACGCTGACGCTGCCCGATGTCAATGCGGACACACAGGCTATTCTCGCCAAATTGCGGCGCACGCTGTCGCCTGTGTACGATCGGCTTGCTGCTGATCTCGGCACAAGCCCGACGCTACGAATGGTGATTTATCCCGATGATCTAAGCCAATCCATCCCGCCCGGTTGTGTGCGGACAGAGAAGGGTGATCTGGTGGCAAAAGGGCTGCGAACCAGTATCGAACTGCCTTGCGATTTGCAGATGGCCGATCAGGTGTTGCGGACGAGCGAACGCAGCGTGGTGCGCGTGGCAGAGATCACCTCCGCCAGCATGCAAACGGCGATCACCAATCGCCTCGTGGACAGTTTCTATCAACCGTTATGGGCGGGGCAATCTGTTCCCGCATGGTTTCTGAAAGGCAT
>CAIVEA010000009.1 GCA_903904765.1 uncultured Chloroflexota bacterium | reverse complement strand
TGGGTGAAGGCTGATTGAACCTGGGAGTTTACGCTTGCGCGCCGTAGGCGTTCCCTGTTCAATCTGGGGATGAGGGTCAACGCCTGATTTTGCCCTCGCCCTGCACGGCAACAAGCGGCTGATGTACACTTGCGCGGTGAATCGCAACAGGAACATCAACCGCGTATGACTTCCAAACGCCTCCTCCTTACGCTGGCCGTGATCGGCGGTGTGGCGCTGCTGTTCATCATCGGCCTCGTGCTGTCTCCCCAGAGCACCAACCCCGCCATCGAGGTTGCCACCACCTTCACGAATGCGGCGGCCAGCGGCGACGACGCGACGGCTTTCCCGCTGCTGGACGACACGCTGCAAACCTATGTGCGCGAAAACTGCCCTGAAGGCAGCGTTTCGGCCTGCATCCAGAGCTACATCCCGCAGGAATGGGGCGGGCTGGTCAAAGCAGTGTTTCGCCGTGCCGCGCCGGATGGGGCGCGGGCGTGGAATGTGGATTTGATCGCCACCTATGAGAAGGATAAAGGCTTCAGCGGCGTGTGCATGTATCAGCGCGTGGAACAACTGGCGGACGGTCAGTGGAAAGTGACCGGATGGGCGGGTTTCCTGTGGTGCGGCGATCCGGCCTCGCGCAATATGGCGACCAACCCGGACACCCCGAACCGCGCCCCATGAGCCGTTTGATTCGGTACTCCCCCCTGTTGCTGTTCTTGCTGGCGGCTTGCGTCCCCGCCAGAGTGCCGGACTATCTGACCGCGACGGCTGGCGTGCCGCTGGTGATCGCGGATGGGTGGGTGCGTGGTGACGTTTTCAGCGCAGCCATCCCGGACGGTTGGCGCGTGGTCACGGGTGAAGCCGCACAGCCGCAGCGGGTGATTCTGGTTGCGCCGGACAGCCAGACCACGATTGAACTGCAAGCAGGTGAAGCCGCGCTCCCCGCCGATCAGCCGCCGCCGGACGCGCACCAGCTTGTGTCGGTGGGTGCGGGCGTGGTCACAGCCAGTTTGCACGCTGCCCCCGACCAGCGCGAGGCCATGCAAGCGGTGTTCGCGCAGGTGGTCGCTTCCTTGAGCGCGGGATGAGGTTACGCGCAGAACGCGCTGATAACTCCGGTGTACACGCGGAAACAGGCTTCCACGCTCTCCAGATCAACCCATTCTTCCATCGCATGTGCGCCGCTGCCCACTGGCCCGAACAGCAGCGCCGGAATGCCCGCCGCCCACAGCGTCGCCGCATCCGTCCAGTAGGCCACGCCCGCTATTTCGGCGGGGCGCTCCAGCACGGTTTGCGCCGTGCGTTCGGTGAGCCGCACAATGTCGGAGTCGAGGGGCGTTTCCAGCGGCGTGCGATCCAGCCCGCGCCGGATGACCGCTTTGAACCCTGCATCGGCCTGCGAGCAGCGGTTGAGAATGGCCTGTAGCTGCGCTTCGACCTGTTCCGGTGTTTCGCCGGGGATGGTGCGGCGCTCGATAGATAGGATGCAGCGGTCAGGATAGCTCGCCATGTCCTGCCCGCCGCGAATGAGCGAGGCGTGGATAGACCCCGTTTTCAGATAGGGGTGCGGCGGTTGCGCCTGCAATTCCCGCTGAAGCTGCTCAAGGCCGCTGAGGACACCGCCCATTTTGGCGATGGCATCCACGCCCAGATCGGGGCGCGACCCGTGCGCCGCTGTGCCAATGGTTTCGACTTCCAGCCACACGAAGCCTTTGTGCGCCACGATCAACTGCAACTCGGTGGGTTCAGCCACAATCGCGCCGTCCGCGTGGTATTCCTCCACCACCGCCTGCGTACCCAGTCCGGCATATTCCTCATCCATTACGGCGCTGAAGATCACCGTGCCACGCGGGGGATGCTGGGCAGCTTTTGCCATCGCCAGCATACAGGCTGCCACGCCGCCTTTCATATCATACGCGCCACGCCCGTACAGCCGTCCGTCTCGCGTGGAGGGCAGCGCGGCTTTCCGCGTCATGCCCGCCACGCCCACCGTGTCAATATGCCCGTTCAGCAGCAGCGTTTTGCCGCCGCCCGTCCCGCGCACGATGGCGATCACATTAGGCCGCCCCGGACGGACTTCCTGTAGATGCACTTCGCAGCCGGCCTGCGTCAGCCAGTTGGCGATATAGGCCGCGACTTCGGCTTCGCCCGCCGCGCCGGGGACGAGATCGGGGTTGATCGAGTTGATGGCGACCAGATCATGCAGCAGGGTTGTCAGGGTTTCACGGGTGGTCATGGTGGGTTGGTCTTTCTGTGCGGATAAATGTGCGCGATTTTACCGCGTTTGAATCCTCATCCCCATACAAAGTGCTGAGTGTTCTTGGAACAGCGAACTCTTACAAATAAGATTGCTTTCATCCCTAAAACATGCTAGTTATTTCAAAATCGTATGTAAAAAGTTTGTTTATGGTTTAGATTTGATGTTTTTGCTCTTTTTTGCAGTTCAGATTCTACCTATGCAAGCATTGTATTTCGCAATATGCTTTCAATAAGTGTAATGAAACGCACTTTACAAGTCCTGCGAAAGAAAATCTCCGCAGGAACCAGAAGCAATGCCAGTTACCGATATA
>CAIVEA010000008.1 GCA_903904765.1 uncultured Chloroflexota bacterium | reverse complement strand
TGACGAACAGCACTGTTTCTTCCAGATGCAGTTCGCGCACGAGGTCTTGCAGCATGGCGGTATACACGCCCTCTTTTTCCAGCTTGCCCACCAACCGCAGTTGGATGTTGGGGACTTGCGGGCGCACCTTCGCCACCGCCCGCACAATATCATGCAGGTGATAGCGTTCGGCAATCGTCCCCGCGAAGATCAGCACAAAATGATCGGGGTCGCGCTTCGCATCCAGCTTGGCGAAGAAACGGTCATCCGGCATATTGCGGACAATGGTGATCTTGTTCGCCCGAATCCCGCGCCGCACGAAAATATCCACGAACGACTGGTCTACTGTAATCAAGCGGTGGGCGTACCACAGCGAGATTTTCTCCTCGATCTCCAGCAAGCGGATGAAACCACCGCGCTGCATGTCGTACTTGGACATGAACAGTTCTGGCATGGGGTCATGCAGGTCGAGGATGAGCTTCGCGCCACGCAGCCGGGGCAGAATGCCGGTGAAGATTAAAAAGTCCGGCATGTTATGAACATGGATGATGTCGAAATGCTGCTTCATCTCCAGTTGCGACAGCTTAACCGCAAACAGAAAGAAGGCGATCACATATTCGAGGATGTACCACAGCTTGCCGCCGCGCCGCCGTTCAAACTTTACGCGGTGAATGTCCACGCCATTGACGCGCTCATAAGGCGCATCGTTCGGGTCTTGCAGGCAGATCACCGTCACTTCATGTCCGGCATTCGCCAGCGCCTCGCCATAGCGAATCACACGGGCATCACGTAAATAGTAGGCATGGACGACCATGCCAATCCGTTTTTTCTGGCTCATGAAACCTGCTTTCCGCGCTTGGCAAGAACCCGCTTATACACTTCAATCGTGCGCTGGGCACATTCCACCAGTCCGAGGCTTAGCACCTTATCGCGTCCGTGCGGCAACCGCCGATTGTCCGCGAAGGCGAGGCGCAATTTCGCCGCCATATCGTTCGGCTCTCGTTCGCACACATAACAGCCTTCCACTCCTGTGATATGGTCTAGCACGTCTGCCACATCCACCGAGACAATCGGCATGTTGCAGGCCAGCGCCTCACGGATCGTCCCCGGCGATCCCTCGTAAGAGGAAGCCATCGCCAGCACATCGCAGGCGTTCATGTACTCTGCGATCACCGAGGAATGCACGCCGTACACTACCGTCATCTCCGCTTCGGGAATCTGCTTGACCGCCGCCTCGATCACATCCGGGCGTTTGTGATACACGCGGGTGGGATTGTAGGGGAACAGCACCAACTTCTTATCCTTCGGCAACTTGTACTTTTCACGCATAGCTGTCTGATCCATCGGCTTGAACAGATCAAGATCAGTGCCGTAAGGGATGACCTCCGCCGGATAATCGTCCACCAGCGCGCACATCTGCCGCCCCGGAACAATCACCGCGTCCACCATTTTGACCAACACGCGGGCGATCTGCCGTTCCCACTTGCGGTACACATCCGACCCCATCAACGACAGCACCACCGGCTTGCGGAATTGGCAGCGGGCGACCACGCCATGAAACCCGTAGTGGGCATGGATCAGGTCATAGCTGTCCAGATCGCCCCGCAAGGACATCCAGAAGAACTTGAGCGCCGCCCGCAGGTAATTCCAGCGAGAGACAGTGCCGGGGATGGCGAAGAAATCCGCCTGATGACCGAGTTTCTCCACCCCTTCTTTCAACTGGCGCGGGCAGACATGCGCCACCTCATTCTCGTTGCGGATGACCAGCGGCGTATCTTTAGCTGCGATCACGACATATAGAATTTTCATGCCTTCACAATCCCGATCTGCATATCCATAAATGAACTCAAGTTGAATGATTGCCGCTTTGACGGGCGAGCTTACTTTCGATGAGGGAGGAGATTTTCTCCAGCCGATTTTCCCACGTATGGTTGGCGGCATAGGCAGCGCGGGCGGCGCGTTTTTCCGGCGAGTCTTCCGCCAGCGCACGCTCCACCGCCGCGATGAACGTATCGGTATCACCCGCCAACGTCACATGCTCCTCGTAGATGCTCAAGGCAGGCAGCGGCGTGGACACCACCGGACGACCTGCCGCCAAATATTCCAGCGTTTTCAGGGGATGCATGTAGCGCGTGTGGTCATCCACGATGTACGGGATCAGGCACACATCAATCGTTTTGAGGTAGCGCGGCAAATCGGCAGCTGGTTTCAGACCCAGAAAACGCACATTCGGCAGGCTTTCCAGCGCACTCACATCCACCCGTTCGCGCACCAGCGGCCCGATGAACACCAGCGTCCAATCGGGGTGGCGGGTCGCCATCGCCGTCATGGTCGCCACATCTATGCGCTGGTTGATCTGCCCGATCACACCCACCACCGGCCCGCGCACGTCTGCCAATTCCGGCATCGGCGGACAATCGGGGTCAAGCGCACGGGCGAACAACTGGTTATCAATCCCGTGCGGGACGTAATGGGTGTTCAGGTTATACTGGCTTTTCACCTCACGCAGATTGTCGGTGGTGGTGATGACCAGATCAACCGCCCGTAGCAGTTCTTCTTCACGGGCACGCATGGCGAGGATACGGTTGGAACGCTGCGCCATCGTCGGGTGGTCATCGGTGATGCCGTACAGCGCGAACTTCTCCCCCAAGCGCCCCACCAACCAGCCCGCATCCGGGTCGTAAATCCACAGGATCGGGTTCTGAAAACCCAGTTTCCGCGCCGTGCGGCGGGTGAAATCCGCCCGCAAAATCTGGTTGACCACGTTGAGGGGCTTCTCGAAGCGCATGGGCAGCACGGGCGGCGGCGTGGCCACCCACAGGTTTTCCTCGGCCTGTCGCAAGCCACCCTTCAGCCAGCGTTTGACCTGCGCCCCAGCCGTCTGATACGGGCTGGGGCTGAACGACGACAGCAGCGACACCGGGCGCTCCACGTACAGCACACGGTTGCCATTGACCGCCAGTCGGTGCATGTACTGATGGTTGCTCAACCACGCGGCATCCCAGAACGTCATGGCGATACAAATAATGTGCTGGTTTTGCAGCATGAACAATCCATTTCCCGTCAGCGGCGCAAGTCGCAATTCACATTGTAACAGCAATCAGCACAGGTGAACCCTCATCCCCTGCCCCTTCTCCCTCAGGGCGAAGGGAGAGCAAGAGAATTACATCATGCTCAAGTCCCTCGACCTGAAGGGAGGGACTACATGAATAGACCCTCGTCAACTGCGGCGCAGCACTTTCATCACCCCATCCCGGGACAGGTTCACTTCCAGCAAGCGCACCGCCGCCGCGCCTACAATCGCCACATAGGCCACCCCCGCAATTACCAGCAGCGGCAGCACAGGCAGCGCCAGCGCCAGCAGCACCACGAAGACCGCCACCATCACCACGCCTGACAACAGCGGAACACGCACGATTCTCCATACGCCGGGGGTAAAAAAGCGTTCGCGCACCACGATGATGAACTGCACCGCGCCGCTGATTTCGATCAGCACCGCTGCCAGTGCCGCGCCCAGAATGCCGAACGGCGATACGAGAAGAATCGTCAGGAAGAAGCCACCAATCGTGTTGACGATCAACACGCGCAGATTCACGCGCTCCAGCCCACGCGACATGAGCAGGTAGCCCAGCACGCGCACGAACGCGATAGGCAGCATCGAAAGCCCCGCCACCCCCAGTGCCAGCGCCGCGTCATTAAAACGAGCGTTGCGGTACAGGAACACCAGCAGCGCACCACCTGCGAACCAGAACACCACCAGCATTGGCACT
>CAIVEA010000007.1 GCA_903904765.1 uncultured Chloroflexota bacterium | reverse complement strand
CCACGAACCGATTCTTGGATGGGTCATTCTCGGTGATCGTTACCGTGTAGGTATCCAGCGGGAGGCCGCGGATGACCTGCGCCGAACCATACACCGCAGCGGTGTGGGAATTGGTGAACACCTGATCCATGTAATCGTTGGTCGTCCCATCAATATCCACATCCAGAATGCTGCTCAGCGTATCGAACGGAGTCAGCAGGCCGAAACCCGTCCCGCGGAAGGTGAAGGTCACACTCGCGCCGGTCTGCGTGGAGAGCATCGCCCCGCCGCCCGCATAGCTGGCGCTGGTGATATCGCTCCACTGCGAGCGAATCGGGCGGGTGTTATCGGTAGTATTGCTGTACACCAGCGCCGGATGATTCTCATCATACGTACCTGCGCCTAGCACCGAAGCCGGCGGCGCAGTCACCTGATTCGACACTTCAATCCAGTCGAGATTGAACGTCCCCGCGTCCGCCAGACTGATTGTGACGATATGTGCTGTCGAATCGAACAGCGGGAAACTGATCGGTTGCGCCGTGCCAGTACCGCCACTGTTGCTCACAATCGTACACCGGCGGGCATTGTCAGATTCGCGCATCACGCACACCTGCATCGGTGCAAAAGCGACCCGTACATCCCGCGCAATCGTCACACGGTTGGCACCCGTAGTACGGAACAGGAGTGTCGCCCCCACCACGCCAACCGTATCGTAGTTCTTACCCGAATACGCATTGGCGAGTGTGCTGGTCACGCTACTCCATCCTGAACGCAGATACACGAACTGACCACTGGAGTTCGCGGAAAACTGTGGCTCATAGCGCGTGCCGGGACTCAGCGGATTGGCGGGCAACGAGTCGTTGAACACTTGGATACTGTCCACCGCCATTGTGATCGGGATCGCCGTCGCAAGATGCGCCGCCGGTTCACTCTGATCGCCCAGCATCTGCACCACTACCGTGTAGTTATCCAGCGGCAAGCCAGCGATGGTACGCCCAGCGTTGTAGCGAGCAACGGCGCTCTGGTTGTCGTACACCTGACACTTTGCGTTTGCGTTTGCGCCCAGTACATCCCCTACCAGTGTGCTATCCGGCGAAGGCGCTGCGCCATTATGTCCTAGCCAGCAAATTTTCACCGCATCGGCACGCAGGTTGAACAGGAAATTGGTGGTAAACCCTGTGCCGTAGAACTGGAACAGGATACCTTCATTGACGTTTTGCGTATCCGCGCCCGCCTGACTGACGTTGTCTATGCTCAAAGACTTGAGCGTCCCACCGTAGGCCAGCAGGTCTTTCACCGCCGTGAAGTTGCTGATCGTCCCTACAGTTTGCAGCGTATAGATAGCGGCATCATTAATGAACGTACGCACGTTCGGCACAATGTCGTCATATATGCCCGCCACCAGCACGCCACCGCTATTCAATACCTGAATTTTGTCCACGCTCAACGAGCTGTTCAACAGGCTGAACACTTCCACCGTATGACTGCTGTTCCACGCCGTACCCCAACCCGTGCCAGCAGTGCTACCGTTATAGTCATAGTCCGCCTCACGGATGACCACCGGATTGCTCACCACCGTGTCATATTGTTTGCAATGGGTAGACTGTGTGCCAGCCACATCACCTTCTGCACGATCTACGCACACCAGCACCTTGCGCGAATTGGTGGTCAACACCGGGAAATACCACAGCACCGTATCCGCCGTATCCGAAATGCGGAAACTGAAGAACGGCCCCGCTTTATTAAGCGATACCGCGCTGGTGAGCGTCTTGTTGGAGGCTTTCACGTTGGCAGCATCCAACGCCCAGCTATCTTGTGCGCCGTTCGCAAACACAATTGCGCCGATCTGATCGTCCTCGGTTGTGCCGATGGGCAGCGTAACCGAAGGAGTCTGATCGAACACCACAATCGAGTCGACCAGCAACCGCCCACCAACAGGGAGGCTCTTGAGGTCAATGGTCACAATATAAGTCTGCGTCGGATCAAACCCGAAGAAGGGACGGAACACGCCGTAAGTGGGAACCGTCGTTGCGCCATCGGCATTATTGAAGTTCTGGCACATGCGCCGAAGCGGATTGCTGACGGGAGCCACGCAGATGTCATACACTGCGCCCACACCAAGCGCGTTGCGTTCCAGCGTCGTGCCTACTGCCACACCCGTCCCCTTGAAAGTGAAGTAGGCATCCGGCGCGGTGGCGCTGGTCTGCACCACAGCCGCTTGCCCGCCCGCCTTCAGATCAACGATGCTCGTCCAACCACTGAAGATGGGCAGCATCTGGGTTTCGGTCACTTCATGCGTCCCCGGCATCAGCGGGCTGCTGGCATCGAGGATGCCAATCGCGTCAATGGACACGGCCTTCGCCGCCTGCCGCTGGATGACGCGCACATACGTACCTTCGTCCGGGTCGAGTCCGGTACAGGTGACAACATACGGTGCAGCCAGAGTGTTCGCAATCTGGTAGCGGTTGTCTACCAGTAGCGAGGTACTCAAGCCAGTCTTGGCGTTGGTGCGGCAGGTCACCACATCCGTGCCAATTGTCACCGTCGCCAACGACTTACCGTTCCAATCCAGTCGTCCCGTACCGCCGCCGCCCAGAGCAGGATTCCCTGCGTTCGGGTCGTTGGTGATGTACAACTCGTAAAAACCGCCCGTTGCCACGCCCTGCATATACAGCGCGAACGCTTCGGCCTTCATCAGGAACTCCGCTGTATCGCCCGCAGTGATTGAGGTGTGCAGCGTGTTATTGATGCTCGGTTCGCT
>CAIVEA010000006.1 GCA_903904765.1 uncultured Chloroflexota bacterium | reverse complement strand
GAAGGCGACCCCAAGCAGACCGCGATCTACGCCGCCAACCTCTCCGGCGACGCAGATACGGTCGGCGCGATTGCCTGCGCGATTGCTGGAACATATCGCGGCATCGGCGCGTTTGACCCCGCGATCATCGAGCAGTTGAACGCCGACCCGATCTTCCAGCAGTACAACGTTCCGGCACTGGCCGATGGCCTGTTGGCGCTGGCGACTCGCTCATGAGCGCATCGGTTGTCTCGCTAGGCGATCTGGTTGTTGACCTGATCGCGCCCGTCAAACTGCCTGTCATGCCCTTCCAGCATCAGGAATCGGGCGGGGCGCAACCGGAACCGGGCGGATCGGGCAACTTCATGATTCTGGGGGCGCGGCTGGGGATGCACGTCGCCAGCGTCGGCACGGTGGGCGACGACCTGTTCGGGCGCTTCCTGTGCGAGGTGCTGGAACGCGAAGGCGTGGACGTTCGCGGAATCGCCCGTATGCCGGATATGCAGTCCACGCTGGTGCTGGATTTGATTGACCGCGACACCGGACAGCATGTGTTCATCGGCAGCAGCAGCCGCGCCAACCCTGCGCCTTTCAGTGCGGAGATGGAATCCCTCATCGCGGGGACAGGGGCGCTGTTCTTTCAGGGATACACGCTGCTGGAGAAGGCCAACGTTCACATCACCCCGGCGGCGATTGCGACGGCGCGTGCCAACGGCGTTCCGGTGTATTTCGACACCGGCCCCACCGTCAAACACGTCCCGCCGGAGGAACTCGACCGCATCATCGGATTGAGCGATGTGCTGATGATGACCGAGGACGAAGTGCCGCTGGCGGCGCACGGGCAGTCCGGCGAAGGAGCCTACGACTGGATGCTGGGGCGCGGGCCGGGAACGCTGGTCATCAAGCAGGGCGCGAAGGGCTGCACCATCATCCGCAAAGACGGGCGCTGGTCGGCGGCGGGATTCGCCGTTCCGGTGGTGGATACCATCGGCGCGGGCGACTGCTTCGATGCGGCCTTCATCTATGCGCGGCTGTGCGGGCAGGATTGGGTGGGCGCGGGGCGCTTCGCCAATGCCATCGGCGCAGCCAGCGTGCAAAAATTGGGAGCTGGTCAAAATGTGCCGACCTGCGCCGAAGTGCAGGCGGTGCTTCAACAAAATGGGGTGTGGAATCCACTATCATGCTAAAAAACATTGAACTACAAACACCGAATGGCGAATCGCTGACCGATGTGACCGCGCAGGTGCGGCAGGCGGTGGCGGAATCCGGCACGCAATCCGGGCTGTGCGTGCTGTTCGTGCCGCACACCACAGCGGCCATCACCATCAACTCGGCGCTGGACGCGGCCACCGCCACCGACATCATTGATGATCTGAAGCGCCTCGTGCCCAAGCGCGTGGACTTTGCCCACCAGTACGACACGCCGGCGGACGCTGCCGGACACGTCAAGGCCGCGCTGGTCGGCCACAGCGCCACGCTCATCATCGAGGGCGGCAAGCTGATTCTGGGCGGTTCGCAAAGCGTCCTATTCTATGAGTTCGACGGCCCGCGCGCCCGTAAAATAGTCGTGAAAGTACAGGTATAAAACATCATGCCCCGCAAAGTCATCATTGATACCGACCCCGGTGTTGACGACACGATGGCGATTTATTTCGCCCTCAAAGCGCCTGAACTGGAACTGATCGGCCTGACCACGATTTTCGGCAACGTCACCACCGAACTGGCGACCACCAACGCCCTGCGCCTGATGGAAATCGCCGGACGGACAGATATTCCAGTGGCGAAGGGTTCGGATAACCCGATTGCCGTCCCCTACAGCGGGGCGGTTCCGTTCGTGCATGGCGACGACGGACAGGGCAACGTGAACCTGCCGCCGCCCACCACCAAAGCCGTTGACCAGTCGGCGGCGCAATTCATCGTCGACCAAATCATGAGCCAACCGGGGGAAGTCACGCTCATCCCCGTCGGCCCGCTGACCAATATCGCGCTGGCGCTGCGCCTAGAGCCGCGTATCGCCCAGAACGTCAAAGAAGTGGTCATCATGGGCGGCAACGCGCTGGGGCCGGGCAACGCCTCCCCCGCAGCCGAGGCCAATATCCGCAACGACCCCGAAGCCGCCGATGTGGTGTTCGGCGGGGCGTGGCAGGTGACGATGGTCGGGCTGGATGTGACCAACCACGTCTTTATGAGCGACGCGCATCTGGCGGAATACGGCAAGATCAACGACCCGCTGACGCAGCATGTCGCCCGCATCGTGCCGTTCTACCGCAATTTCTACAACCAGCGCATGGGGCTGGAAGGCATTCTGGTGCACGATTCGTCGGCGGTGGCTTATGTAATTGACCCCAGCCTGTTCACCGTCGAAAAGTGGCCGCTGCGCGTGGACTCCAACGAGGGTATCAGCCGGGGCAAGACGTGGCCGGCCATCGGTGATACTGACCGTCATCACTTGGCGGCATGGCGGGATCGTCCGCGTGTGAATGTGTGCGTGGGCGTGCGTGGTGATGATGTTGTGGCGCTTGAACTGTCGCGGATGAGGAGCTAAACCTGATGCGTTCCCCGATGCACCAACAAATTGATACCCTGCCGGAACTGGTGCGGCAGATCGCCCACCCATTCGACGTTTCGGCGCGAAACACGTTTGATTTCGAGCTATGCACCTCGGTTAAGCGGGTGTACATGACGGGCTGCGGCGACAGCCATCACGCCTCCGTCGGCGCGGAACTGGCCTTCCACCAACTGGCGGGCGTTCCGGCACAGGCGCACACCGCCATGAGCTTCAGCCGCTACACCGCTGGCTATCTGGCGGATACCGGCCCCAAGACCAATCTGGTGATCGCCGTGTCGGTTTCCGGCGTGGTGACGCGCACCATCGAGGCGCTCACGCTGGCGAAGAAGGCGGGCGCGGTGGACATCGCCCTGACGGGTAGCGCCACCTCACCGCTGGCACAGGCCGCCACCAAGGTGTTCCTGACCACCGTCCCACCGCTGCCGGACGAGATGCGCGGCATGGTCGTCCCCGGTGTGCGCTCGTATCTGGCTTCGCAGGTGGCGCTGTATAGCGCAGCCATCCGCATTGGCGAGGTGCGCGGCCACCTGACCACGCGGGTCGCCGACGCGCTCCGCGCCGAACTGCTGGGGCTGGCGGACGTGATGGAAAAGACCATTCAGGTATGCGAACCGCTGTGCAAGGAACTGGTGGGACGCTGGGCGGATGCCCGCGATTTCGTGTTTGTGGGCAGCGGGCCGCTGTACGGTGCGGCTATGTTCAGCGCCGCCAAATTGCTGGAAGCCACCGGCGATTCGGCGATGGCGCAGGACACCGAAGAATGGGCGCATCTGCAATACTTTACTGCCCATCCGTCCACGCCGACGATTGTGTTGAGCGCGGGCGGCTTTGATGCCGACCGCATGGCGGAGATGGCGCGGGCGGCGCAGTCCATCGGGCGCGACGGCGTGGGCGTGCTGCCGCAGGCCGAGCGCGAAATCAGCACCTTCGTCAACACGGTGCTGCCGGTACAGGGCGAGGTGCGCGAATGCTTTGCGCCGCTGATCTACAGCATCCCCGCCGAACTGATTGCGGCGGAACGGGCAGCGATACTCGGCACGCCCTATTTCCGCGATTTCGGCGGCGGGCGCACGGTGGAATGGTCGAAGGAAGGTGCGAGCCGCATCCGCGACAGCCACATGCAAACCGACCTGCTGCGGTAGGAATTGCCTCACCCCTCTCATGGGTAGATTTTGGTGCAACAACCTTCATCCCTATCCCCTCTCCCTCACGGCGAAGGGGAGCAAACCAGAAGGTTCTTTCTGGAAGTCCCTCTCACTGAGGGAGAGGGATTTAGGGTGAGGGTTATAAATGACGGACAAACATGGAGGCGATTGAACAATGGTGAACCCGCCTTTTCTGTGCGTGGGCAGCATTTTTATTGACGACATCGTGTACCCGGACGGGCGCACCGATATGGAAATTCTGGGCGGTGGCGGCGTTCACGCGGCGGCGGGCATGTGCGTATGGGGTGAACGCCCCGGCCTCGTGGCCTCCATCGGGACAGGCGTGCCGCAAGCCGCCGCAGACCGCATTTACCGCGAGTTCGATACGCAGGGCGTACTGCCGCTGGACTTCCCGCAGATGCGGGCATGGCAGGTGTTCGAGTGGGACGGCAAGCGCACCGAACTGTTCCGCGTGAAAGAAATAGACCCGTTCATGCGCGCCCCGCTGCCGCCCGATCTGCCCGACAGCTACCGCCCGGCGCAGGCCGTCCATATCCTGCGCGATGCCAGCGACTTCGAGATATGGCGGGCGGCTTTCCCGCAGGCCACCATTTTCTGGGAGCCGGAGCAGATGTTCATGGAACCGCAGAACAGCGCCGCCTTCCGCGCCATGCTACCGCAAACGCATATCGTCTCCCCGAATGTGCTGGAAGCCAGCCTGATCTACGGCTTCGATGACCCGCAGCGGTTGCTGGATGCCATGCTGGCGGACGGCGTGAGCGTGGTGGCGCTGCGGATGGGCGAACTGGGATCGTGGGTGGCCTCCGCGCAGGAACGGGTGCATATCCCGATTGTTCCCGTGCCGGAAGTGGTGGATGTGACAGGCGCGGGCAATAGCTACTGTGGCGGCTTTCTGGTGGGCTGGCAGCGCACGCACGACCTGACCACAGCCGGCTGTTACGGCGCGGTGGCGGCCTCTTTCGCACTCGAAACGGTGGGCGTGCTGAACCTGCCCGCGCCGGAAGAACGCGACCGCCGCTATGCCGCGCTACGCGCCGCGATGGGATAAACACCCCGCCCGTTCAGATTGCTCCTCATCTTCACTTCTACACCGCCCCGGCGCATGATGCATCCGGGGCGGTTTGTTTCTGCTTACCTTATATTCGCAAAAACTATTTTATCAAATCGCCCTAAATAATTTTAGGCGTTCTCATCAGCATTATTTACAGGCCTATCATGAAGGATTCATGCCTGATACATTGACCAAAGCTGGACAAAACATATACGATTGAGCCGTAATAACCGAGGAGAGCATTCCCATGTTTAATCGTGAAATCGTTGCGGAAAACCTAGTCAAACAGTATGGCGACTTCACTGCGGTCAACAATGTGTCGTTCAAAGTCAGCTCCGGCGAAATTTTCGGCTTTCTGGGGCCGAATGGCGCGGGCAAAAGCACCACTGTCTCGATCATGACCACGTTGGGACTGCCCACTGGCGGCAAGGCGCTGGTCGGCGGGCTGGATGTGGTCACACAGGCCAGCGAAGTGCGGCGCATCGCCGGTGTGGCGCTGCAAGAAATCGGCCTCGACCCGCTGATGAAATCGACCGAACTGCTCACCATTCAGGGGCAGATGTTCGGCTTTAGCCGCAAGCAGGCGCAGGGGCGCGCCGCCGAACTGCTCGATCTGGTCAAGCTGTCGGATTTCACCGATCGCCGCGTCGGGAAGTATTCGGGCGGTATGCGCCGCCGTCTCGATCTGGCGATGGCGCTGGTGCATGAGCCGGCTATCCTGTTCCTCGATGAGCCGACCACTGGACTCGATCCGGTCAGCCGCCGCGACATCTGGCACGAGGTTCGCCGCCTAAATCAGCAGTTGGGCATGACCATTTTCCTGACCACGCAGTACCTCGAAGAAGCGGATGAACTGGCGGATCGTATCGCCATCATTGACCGGGGGCAGATCGTGGCCGAAGGCGCTCCGGCGGAACTGAAGGCTTCGCTGGGCGGCGAGTCCATCAACCTTACCTTCCGCACGCAGGACGATGTGGACAGCGCCAAAAGCGTGCTGGGCGAGATGGCAACCCGTTTGCAGACCGACCGCAAGGTGCTGCGCCTGTATCTGAATCAGGCCGCTGCCGCCGTTCCCGCCGTGATGACCCGCTTGCAGCAGAACACGCTGGAGCCGGTGTCACTCACGCTGACCCAGCCCACGCTGGATGATGTATTCCTTCAGGTGACCGGCCAGCGTTTCGACGTGCAGGCCGAACCGGAAGCCGAAGTCGCCTAAGCCTATTCATCACACGACGATCAGACGAGAACACTGATAAAGGAAACCGATTATGAGCGCCCTTTCTAACACCAACACCGCCTTGAATGTGCGTCATGCTGGCGAACGCGCCGAAAGCGCACCGTTTCTGCTGCAACTGAGTATCATGACCATCCGCGTGCTGCGGACGACCTTCCGCCAACCGGCAGCGGTCATCCCCGGCCTTATCATCAGCGCCTTCTTCTTGCTGGTGTATAACGCCTCGCTCGGCAACGCCTCCAACTTCCTGCCCGGTCTGGCCGGCAAGAGCTATCTGGCGTTCATCCTGCCCGTCTCGGTGATTAGCTCGGCGCTCAGCGGCGCGGGCATTGCGGGGCAGGCCATTGTGCGCGACATCGAAAGCGGCTACTTCGACAAGTTGCTGCTCACTCCGATGAGTCGTGGTGCGCTGCTGCTCGGCTCGATGCTGGCAGGTGCGCTGGTACTGGCGCTGCAAACTGCCGTCGTGCTGACCATCGGCCTGCTGATGGGCTTGCAACCGGAAACGGGTTTCGGCGGCCTGCTGGCGGTCATGGGTCTGGCGTTGCTGCTCGGCACGGGTTTCAGCGGTTTCACGGTGGGCATCGCGCTGCGGACGGGCAGCGCCGCCGCCACACAGGGCGGATCGTTCCTGTTCTTCCCGCTGACCTTCCTGACCGCCACCTTCGTTCCGGTCAGCCTGCTCTCCGGCTGGATCAAGACCGCCGCCGAGTACAATCCGGTCACGTACCTGCTGGAAGCCATGCGCTCGCTGCTGCTGTACGGATGGCAGACGGATGTGCTGCTGCGCGGTTTGGGGTCGTGCCTCGCACTAGGGGTTATCCTGTTCGCCTTCGCGCTGTTCAACCTGCGCGCCCGCACCCAGCGCCGCTAAAACACCCGCTTGAACCACACCAACAGGGGCTTCGTGCCCCTGTTTGATTCTCACGCAAAACTTATTTTGCATCTCCACAAATTCTCCACACGCACTTGCTATTCTCCAGATATCGCAAACACACATTGAGCGTGTTGGACTGTAATCTGGAGGTAATTGGAATGAAGACTATCGGAACGAAACTGGGCGCATTTGCGGTCTCTCTTGCTGTTCTGACCAGCGCAGCTGGCATCGCCGGGGCGCAGGCTCCCGCCGACAGCACCACTGGCAGCACCGCCCCCACCACTTCGGCTACTACCCCGGACACCCGCCCGTTGCGCGGCTTCGGGTTCGGACACGGGCAGGAATTGACCATCGTTGCCGAACAACTGGGCATCACGACCGATGAACTGTTCACGGCGCTGCAAGGCGGCAAGACGGTGGCTGATCTGGCCGCCGAAAAGAGCATCGAAGTCAGCACCCTCATTGATGCGGTGATCGCCGCCGAAACCGAAACGCTGACGACATCTGTCACCGATGGCACGCTGACGCAGGCACAGGCGGACGCGCACCTCGCGCTGCTGAAGGCCAATCTGGAAGCCGGTTTTAGCAAGGCGTGGGCGGCGGATGCTTTCGGTGGCCCGAATGGTCAGCAGAACGGTCAGAACGGCTTTGATGGTCGCGGCGGGCATGGCGGTCACGGTGGTCGTGGTGGTCACGGCGGCATGGGTAACATGGGCGGGCAGTGGAACAACAACGGCAACCAGCCCATCCAGCCGAACGCACCCGCCACCGACCCGGCTGCTACGCCGGAGGCGACAGTCGTCCCCAACTCGTAATCCCCTCACACTCCTCTCCACGAACGGGGGCGCTGGTGTGCGCCCCCGTTTGATTCGGTGATGTCCAAAAACCTAAGGCAGAAGTTGAAGCCCACGAATTTGAAGAACGCATCGCTTATAATATGCATAAGCTGTTGAACGGAGGTGAGCGATGGTGACATTGAGCGAACAACTCATTGAGCAGTTCAATAAAATGGATGAAGCCCAGCAGCAACGCCTGCTGAATTTCGCATTGATTCTGACCAAGACACCTGTCATCAAAGGTGAACCCGGCGCGAGCATCGTGGCAGCGACGGGCTTCTTTGACGCGCAGTCGCTGGATGAAATGGAAGCCGCGATAGCAGAAGGCTGTGAGGAGGTTGATTGGCATGGCTGGGAGTAAATTTTTACTAGATACGAATGCCATCATCGCTCTACAGCGTGGGGATGAAGCCTTAAAGAAACTGCTGATCGCCGCCACCGATGTATTCTTGCCTGTGGTGGCGATTGGCGAACTCTATTATGGCGCGTATAAATCAGGACGGGTGGAAGCGAACCGACAAAACGTTACCGCGTATATCGTCAATCGCTTCATCCTAGATGTGGATGTGAATACTGCCGATGTATTCGGGCAGATCAAACAGGGGTTGCGGGCAAAAGGTCGTCCTATCCCTGAAAATGACATCTGGATTGCCGCGATTGCCATCCAGTACGATCTGACGCTGATAACGGATGATGCCCATTTTGCCGAAGTGGATAACCTGCGCTCGCAAAGATGGTAAACAACGAAACAATGGCTGAGTGACAGCATTAGACGGGGGCGCACACCAGCGCCCCTGTTTTCATTTGTCCCCGTGAGGCGCTATGCTATCTCTGCATAGATAGCCGGAGGATAACCCCGACGATGACCGATTCACCGGATTCGCTTGCGATTGATCTGGAAGGGCGCGGGCTAACCACGCTCGCGCCGGAGGCCGTCCCACCCGGCACGTGCAGTTTGATCCTGCATCGTAACCAACTCACGGCTGTGCCGCCCGTTGTGTGGGAACGGAGCGAACTGGAAACGCTGTCGCTGGGCGAAAATCCCCTTGAGGCGATCCCTGACCGTTTCGATGCACTGCCCCGCTTGCGTTACCTGTATCTTCACACCTGTGGGATGCGCGACTTGCCCGCCAGCCTCGCGCATCTGCGCGAACTGCGCGTGCTGGATGCGGGGCATAATCGGTTACAGACTGTACCAGCGTTCATCGGTGATCTGACCGCACTGGAATTCCTGTACGTGAGCGACAATGACCTGACCGCCTTGCCGGATGCGCTCGGTCAGCTATCGGCGCTCATCTACCTGAGCGCCACGCATAACGCGCTCCCCCAATTGCCGGATACGCTGGGCGAATTAACCGCGCTGGTCGAATTGCGCCTGTACCATAACCGGCTGACGGCGCTGCCGGATACCCTCGGCAAGCTGGTTCGCCTCCGCGAATTGCACCTGATGGACAATGCGCTGGTCACACTGCCGGAAAGTGTGGGACATCTGTCCGCGCTGCGTCAGCTTGATCTGCAAAACAATCGCCTGACCGCGCTGCCGGACTCAATCGGTCATCTGTCGCGGTTGACGCATATATCGCTGCGGAACAACCATCTTCGCGCCCTGCCGGATACGCTGGGCGGACTGCGCGACCTGCGCCTGCTGGATGTGCGCGGGAATCAACTCACCGCGCTGCCGGACAGCCTGCGCGACCTGCCTGTATTGGAAAAGCTCGATCTGCGTTGGAATAAGCTGCGCGTTTTGCCCGCGTGGTTGGATGACCTGCGTGAACGCGGTTGCATCGTGTATGTGTGAGCGCATCACCTGTCGAACCAGCGCCGCATGGACTCGTGTGGCGCTGGTAAGATAACAACACTTCCCATAAGATAGCCTGACGGTATCTCAAAAGGACATTTCATGAAATCACGTCGCTTTTTTTACGGTTGGGTCGTGGTGGCGGTCACGTTCGTGGCGCTGCTGGTGTCTGCCGGGGTGCGTACCGCCCCCAGCGTGGTCATTAAGCCGCTGGAGGCCGAGTTCGGCTGGGATCGCGCCAGCATTTCGTTCGCCGTCGCCATCAGCCTGTTCGCATTCGGCTTCGGCGGCCCCATCGGTGGCACACTGGTAGACCGCTTCGGCCCGCGCCGCGTGATGATGGGCGGGTTGGCGATGGTGAGCCTCGGCTTGATTCCGCTGCTGGCCTTGCAGCAGTTGTGGCAACTGCACCTGTTCTGGGGGCTGATTGTAGGCGTGGGAACGGGTACGGTCACAAACGTGCTGGGCGCAACGGTGGCGCTGCGCTGGTTCAACCGTTACCGGGGCGTGGTGGTGGGCATCTTCGGGGCAGCCAGCGCCGCCGGACAGTTGATCTTCGTTCCGGCGCTGATCGCGCTGGTGACGGCGGCGGGGTGGCGCAGCGTGTTCGGCGTGCTGACGGGCGCAGCGGCGGTGGCGCTGGTGGCAGTGCTGATCTTCATGCGGAATCGCCCCTCGGATGTGGGTTCAGAACCGCTAGGCGAAGCCAGCACCGCCACTTCACAGACCGACTCCCGCCAGACCAGCCTGCGCGAGGCCATTCGCACCCGCGACTTCTGGTTGCTGGCGGGCAGCTTCTTCATTTGCGGCTACACCACCAACGGCCTGATCGGTACACACCTGCTGCCGCACACGCTGGAACACGGCTTTGTGGAGGCCGATATTTCGTGGGCGCTGGCGATCATGGGCGTGATGAACATCTTCGGCACGATGGCCTCCGGCTGGCTGAGTGACCGCTACGACAACCGCAAACTGCTGGCGATGTACTACGGCTTCCGGGGGCTGTCGCTGGCGGCGCTGCCCTTCGTGCTGGAGATGAAAGGGATGCTGATCTTCTCGATCATCTACGGCCTCGACTGGGTAGCCACCGTGCCGCCGACCGTCAATCTGACAGCGCAGCGGTTCGGGCGCACCTCGCTCGGCACGCTCTACGGCTGGATTTTCTGCTCGCACATGATCGGCGCGGGCATTGCCAGCTATGCGGGGGGCCTGTTCCGCGACCTGCTGGGCGACTATCACCTGATTTTCCTGTCGGCGGCGGTACTGGGGCTGGTGGCAGCGGGACTGTCGCTGAATATCAGTTCACCGCGCAAACTGCGTGCCATGAACGCGCCCGCCCCGGCTGGCGATTAACGCACCTGATTATCCCGCCACCTCTCGTCACATATAATTGAGAGGTGGCGCGGGTTCGTAAATGCGGATGCTGTCGGCTTCATCGCGAACGAGCGCCTGCGGCGAATAACGCAGCACCGCCGCCGTCATCCACAGATCACCGATGGAATTACCCGCGTTCAGCACCACGCCCAGCGCCACATAATAGGCCGCTGTATCCGAAAGCAGGGGCATCAACGCCATCCCGCCCAGCGTGATGCCCACAATGGGCGCGAGCGCCACCACGATGAACTCCCCGCGCCGGAACAGCGCCCGATCCGCCGTCGCGTAGAAAGCGGCTTTGCTCAACATCATGCCATAGCGCGGGCGATGGCCTGTCCAGCGAATCGCCGCACCGTGCAGCCCTTCGTGGATGACGATGCTGCCCACGAAGATTAGCGCCAGCCACACCCACCATGCCCAATCCACGCCCAATCCGCCCGGACGCGCCCCACGCCACCGCAACACCAGCGCCATCCACCCCGCCATGAGTACAAAACTGGTCGCCAGCGGCAGCAGCGCCGCCAGATTGAGGCGCAGCAGGTTGCCGGGTTCCAGCAGCACCAGATGGCGCACCTGCACGTAACCGGAGGGTAGATCGTGGATCGGTTGCTTCACTGCACGGAGCATGACGGGCATCTCCTTGTGAAAGCGGCGCTCAGGCCGGACGCTTGAGGAACAGGGCGGTACGAACAACTTCGATGCACACCACCCCTGTCTGGTTGCGCCCGATGTGCTTGAGGCGAATCACCCCGCAATCCGGTTTGGAAGCACTGGCGCGTTTGCTCAACACCTCGGACTCGACATACAGCGTATCACCATGAAACAGCGGGTGCGGGTGGATGATATCCTCGTAGCCCAGATTGGCGATGATCGTCCCCTGCGTGAGATCGGCCACGCTGATTCCCACCACCACGCCAAGCGTGAAAATGCCATTGATGATGCGGTGTCCGAACTGGGTATGACTGGCAAAATCCTCGTTGATATGCAACGGTTGGGTGTTCATGGTGAGCGCACTGAACAGGGTGTTATCCATTTCGGTCAGGGTGCGCCCCAGATCATGCTTGAAGGTCATTCCCGGCTCTAGATCGTCGAAATACTTCCCGGCCATCGTTCACCTCGCTTCATGGGCATTCCTCTGCGACTGTAAACCGTGCTTCAGGTTTAATCCTACAGGTAGAACCGCATGGGGCGCAATCCGGGCGGGGGCCAGCCTTGAGGATGCGGCGACGGCAATCCTTAATGCTCTTGCCCTATCAGGTCGCTAGGCAATTTCAGCATTTCTTATACAATGGAGAAATAACGGAAAGTTTGTTTACGGAATACGATGCGTCTATGCCACGCTCACAGGTACTCCGCCAGCGCGATTGGTCTGAAGAAGAACTGCTCAAAAGCGGGTTTCATTACTACCTGCCCACAAAGCGGCTGGTGATGGCGCGTGTCCTCAAGCAAAAGCTGGACATCGAAATGACTCTCGAAATCCTGCGTGCCGATAGCGGCGACATCATCTGCTACACCCCCGGTGACCATGTGCGCCCCTCGCTGGACGATTATGAGCACTGGCCGGTGCAGCCGGATTTGTTCAAAAAGACCTATCGCCCGTGGGATGACCCGATGTGGCGACCCAACGAGCCGCAAAAACACCTGATGTTGAACGGCTGTAAACCGTATTTCAAGCATCTGGGCATCTGGGCACTCAAACTGCCCGTCGCCATCATGGTGCAGTCCCTCGAAAGCCCTGAACCCATCGTTGTGCCGGAAGGGCGCTGGCTGTGCATCGGCTCACAGGGCGAACCGTATCACATGAACGACGAGAACTTCCACACGCGCTACCAGCCCACCCCGCTGAAATAAGCGCCCGCGTCACCCGTTCGGTAGCGCCAGCGTCAGGTTGAGCGCGTCCAGATTGCCCGCCCGTTCCGCCCGCAGCAGCAGGCGCGAACGCTGTGTCTCGCCAGTGGTGAAGCCGCCCGCCGTCGGGAACAGGGTGTTGTAGAACACGTTCAAATCCACGAACAAATCCGGCGCACTGTCGCCCACCAGCCCCGCCCACCACTCGGCATCCGTAATCGCTCCGGCAGGCGCACTCATCACGGCCTCCGCGCTGCCTGTCGTCAACACCAATCGTTCGCCACTCACGCCCACCGTGAAAATCGGCTCGGTGATGCCTTCCGCCAGCAGCGGCGTGAGCGTCCAATCGCCAACGGTTTGCGCGTCGCCCTCGCTCAACGGGAAAATGGCTTGCAGCAACGCCGCCGCCCCCGCCGCCGCGCCTTCCGCGTCCGGCGAAGTGCTTAGGAGCAGGATGTCGAAGGGAATCTGGAGTAGGGGCAGCGGGTTATTCGGGCGCGGCAGCAACGCCAGCGTGTACGGGTCGCCCAGCTTATCCAACAACGCAGTTTGCACATCCACCTGCTGCGAACGCCCCAAATTGACGAGGAAGGCGCTGATGGCGGCTTGAATCTGGCTGCTGGTGGGGGCAGTAATCAGTTCAGAAGTCCCCGCCGTCAGGATGGGCAGGCCGCCCAGCAGGTCGCGGGCGAAATTGCTCATCGGGGCGGCGGTCAGCGCATCCCACAGGAAATCGCGCAGGTTCGCCCCGCTGTGGATGAGGAAGGCGCTGCGCGGCACGGCCTCCAGCATATCCAGCGGGATCGCGGTGGGCGTGGTCAAATCCACCGCGCCATGCAACCGCACCTGCGCCTGCACCTGAAATGTCTTTTCGTCCCACAGCAGCGCCGCACCGCCCGCGTCATACGCGCCCGTCAGCAGGCGCGTCAGCCATGACGGTTGGGAACGGATTTGCCCCAGCGCCTCGCCAAAGGCCGCCAGCAGTTGTTCCGAATCCGGTAAGCCGTTCAACAGGCCGTTGGTCGCCGCCAGCAAATGATCGCCCTGTACATAGGCCGTCGCAGGGGATTCCGGCAGTGCGGCACGGGTGTCGTGGTAGGCGCTGACGGCGCTCAGGGCGGGTGCTTCTCCGGCCTGCACATCCAGCGCGGCGCGGACGAAATCCGGCGCACCGATGAACACGGCGGGCGTGGTCATGGCAATGGCGGCGGTGGCGCTGGCATAGACCGTCACGCCGCGATAGCTGCTCTCGGTCATGCCCTCCTGCCCTTTGATAATCGGGCTGAGGTGCGCCGCCGCGCTGACCAGATCATCCGCAGGCAGTATCAGCAGCGTGTGTTCGGCGCTGGCGACCAGACTCCCGTCCAGATCGCGGTAAACGGCCAGCAGGTGATCGCCCAGCCACGGCTGGATGTTCTTCGTGAACGAGATTCCGTCCACCTCGAACCATGTATCCAGCGGGAAGAAGCCATCCCAGTCAATCCCGCCCTGCTGCGCGATGACGCGCTCCGGTTGCACCAGCGCAGCGGAGAAATAAGCGGCGTTCAACGTGCGAATCACCGCGTCGGGGTCGGTCAGGTTCAGTTCAACGAGCGCCGTGACATCGGCAGGGACAAGCGCAGCCCAATCGGGCGCGTCCTGCGCGGCAGCCACGCCGCCCAGCAACCCGCCCATGACCACGAGCAGAATCAACCATTTCCACATCGTCACACGCTCCTGCCGCCCGTTGTTGACCCTCATCCCCCACCCCTTCTCCCTCAGGGCGAAGGGGAGCAAGAGGATAACACGATTCTTCAGTTCCTCGCCCTAAGGGAGAGGGACTACAGGGTGAGGGTCTGCATGGTTACACAAACAGAGGCGAACTTGATCTGTCCGCCCCTATCTTTACTGTAGTCGAAATGAAGGCGACTCGGCAAGCCGCTTTCATCCGTTGCTCATGCGCCCGTCATACGCCGATGTCGCGGCGCTGGAAGCACCACACGCTACCAGCCAGCAGTAGCAGCGTCGCCGCCAACAGCAGCAGGACATTGCCCGCGTTCAGCCCGTCACGCATCACGCCCAGCGCATCGTAGTATTTGAAGAACGACAGGCCGCGCAGCAGATCCGTCGCTGTGCCGCTGGCGTTGCGCCCGACAAAATCCACAAAGTAGCTGCCGATGATGACCACCGAGGTCAACGTGAGCGCACCGGATTTGCGCCGCGCCCATGCGCCCGCAAACGTCGCCAGCGCCAACATGAGCAGCATACTCGGCAGCAGATTGAGCGTGCTCACCACCAGTTTGGCAGGGTTGACGGGCAGAGTCGAACCCATCACGCCCAGCAGCAGGCCAATCAGCGCCCCCGCCGCGATTCCGACCGCAATCAGGCTGTACGCAGCGAATTTCTCCACGATCACGCGCCAGCGCAAGACGGGCAGCGCCAACACCACATCCATAATGCCATCGTCTTCTTCGTTGGCGCTGATGCTCATGCCCGCCATCACCGCCCACACCGCCAGCATGAGCGTGGCATAGCTAAAGAAGCCGAAGCTGATGAAGCCCTCCGGCGTGGCGACCACCGCCGCATCATCCACGCCCATTAAGCTGAACAGGGCGCTGGGCATACTGGAGATCAGCTTGGAATACTGTTGCAGCACATCCATATTGGGGACAACGATCATCAGGTAGTAGCCGATCAGCCCCATGCTGAAGCTCCATCCCAGCAGGGACTTCCAATTGCGGCGCAGGGTTTCGACCAGAATCACGCCGTTCATCG
>CAIVEA010000005.1 GCA_903904765.1 uncultured Chloroflexota bacterium | reverse complement strand
CCCCCAGCCCGACCAGCGCGGCAAATGCCGCTTCGATGCGCCGTCGCTGGATGGGTGAGGCGGTTTGCCGCCATTGGTGGTAGGTCGTCCATGCGAACGCGCCCGCCAGCCACAGGCTGACTACGATTCCGGGCAGGCCGGTTTCGGCGGCGGTGTTCAGATAGGCGTTATGGGCGGCGGCCAGTTTGTCCTGCACAATGGTCGGGTCGCGGTAGTCGCGGAAGGCGCGCCCGAACAACCCTACCCCGACACCTGTTAGGGGATGATCGGTGGTCATGGCGACAGCGCTGCTCCACATATCCAGCCGTCCGGCATCCCCGTTATCTACGGAACGCGCCCGCGTGGTGGAAAAGATGGTATAGCCGACGATGACCAGCACCAACGCCGCCGCCACCGCACCTATAGCGTAGCGCAGGCCGCGCCACGCTGCCGCCGAAGGGCTGTTCCACGAGTGCAGGCCGACGAGGATGCTGCTGGCGGTCACCAGTGACAGCAGCCCCCCGCGTGAGGCAGTCAGTAGCGTGACGAGCAGTAATCCCACGCTGAGGATGGTCAGCACGATGCGGTAATCACGGCGCGGGGTTGTCCATGCCCAGACTGCCGCAAAAACGGTCAGCGGGGCGGTGTAACCTGCGAGCAGGGTGCTGATGTTCATGGCAAGCGACAGGCGCGGCAGAGTGAGGGGCAGGGGGATGTCTGCACCTAGCACGGATGCCCATCCTCCGGTTGCGCCCGGTATGAAATTCAGGCCGAACAACCACGCCGCCAGTTCAAGGCCACTTAGGAACAGGATGGCCGCTCCCATCAGGAATTGGGCTTCGATCACGAGGCGATCCCGTCCGCGCTGGAACAGGTCGGCTAAGGCGAAGAACAGCAGGATATGGAGCAGTTGCAGCCATAGATTCTCGAAGGCCATGCGCGGATCGGCGCTGAAAACCGCCGAAAGCACCCACACGCACGCTGCCGCCGCCAGCGGGCGATTGATAGGCGTGGCGGGCAGGCCGCGTCCTCCGCGTATCCGCCCTACCAGCCATGCGCCCAAAATCAAGGTCATCAGGAGGTGGTGCAGCACACGCACCGGGAAAACCAGCACGTAGTAAGCGCTGCCGCCGAGGAAGATCAACCAGATAGCCAGAAAGATGAATGCGATACGACCCGGACGCATGGGCAACCCTATGTGTGTAAACCATCCGGTTTCGATTGTAGCACGGTCAGGGGAATCAACAGCCGCCCGCAGGTGAGGGCAGACGGCTGTTCGGTGCGCTGCGGGGGCGAGTTAGGGTGTGACACCCGTATCGCGTAGCATGTCGAGCGTAGTTTGCAGGTCGCTCAGGCTGCTCAGGTCAATCTCTGGCCCTTTGATCTCTTCCATCGGACGGACATCCGGGTTTTCAGGTACATTGGCGATCAGCGGGTATTCGCCTGTGGTTTCTGCAAAGTAGGTCTGCGATTCTTCACCGAGCAGGTAGGCGATCAGGCTTTGCGCCAGTTCCGGTTGTTTGGAGGTGTTGAGGACACCCGCGCCGGCTACGTTGATGAGGTTACCCACATCACCTTCTTTGAAGAAGTGAATGTCAATTGGCGCGTCCGGGAACTGCTCTTTGAACTCGAACACGTAGTAGTGGTTGACCAGTCCGACGGCGATTTCGCCATTAATTACGGCCTGCGTGATGGCATCGTTATTCTCATACGACACCACGCCGTTGTTGACCATATCAGTCAGCCATTGGGCAGCGGCTTCTTCCCCCAGCAGCAGGCGCATAGCGGTTATGTTGGATTGGAACGAACCGTTGGGCGGTGCCCATCCCACCTTACCCTGCCATTCGGGCTTGGTTAGGTCGAGAATCGATTTCGGTAGCGCATCCGCCTGTACCATGTCAGTGTTGTAGACGAGCGCACGGGCGCGGCCTGACACGCCTATCCATTGGCCTGTCGCCGATTCGTATTGCGGCTGTACCAAGTCCAAAATGTCCGTCGGTAGCTCCGAGAGGCGATCTTCGGCTTCCAACGCACCTAGCGCACCTGCATCCTGCGCGATGAACACATCTGCCGGGCTGTTGTCACCTTCTTCGAGGATGGTGGCGGCCATTTCGGCTGTGCCGCCGTAGCGCACTTCCACCCGCACGCCAGTTTCCTGCATGAACTTTTCGAGGACAGGGCCGATCAAGCCTTCGGTGCGCCCGGAGTAGACGACCAGTTTTTGAGCGTTGTCCTGCGCGGCAACGGGCAGCGCCATGCACAGGGCGAGGAGAAACGAGAGTAAAGCGAGTCGAACGGTCTGCATCATGACATTCCTTGTGTCGGTCATTTGAGGTTAGATGGTTCTAGTATGCCGATTGTGCTGCACGGTTTCTACGCCAATGGTCAAACCGCAAATGGTTACAAGCAGAATTGCCCGAATGTGGCAGGGTTATCATCGGGGCGTACATGGGTTTCGGCAGAGCTGTATAGTCGGTTAAACGTGGTTTTGCGAACGCGATTAACCAGAATAATGCTGGTATAATCCCCATTCGCTCAGGAGGTTACATGGCGCGTTTCTGGTTTTGTGCGCTGGCACTCGTTCTGGCGGGTTGTCAGGTGTTGAATGCCCCGAATATGGCGGCCACGCGGCAGGTGGAAAGCACCGCTCTGGTGGAAGAAGCCACGCGCCTTGTGGATGCCTATGCGACGGATGCGGCGCAGGTGCAGCGCACGGCACAGGCCGGTGCTACGCAGATCGCTGCCGGCAGCAGCATCAACCGCCAATTGCTCCTGACCGCCCGTGCGGTTATCCCGCCCACTCCTGTGCGGCAGGTGGGGGTGGCGGCGGAGGGGATAGTTGCCACAGTTGGCGCGGGTGGTCCGCAGTTCGTGAATACCGGTGTGGCGATCAGTGTGCGCGACTCGGATGGCTGTGCGGATGCGTTGCAAACGCAGTTCAGCGCCGGAACGCCGCGCATTTACGCCAGCACCCGCGCTGTGAACCTGCCTTCGGGCACGGTGATGAAAGTGGAATGGCTTTATGATGGGCAGGTGGTCAGCAGCGAGTCGTGGACGAATCCCAGTGATGTTACGGATTTTTGCGTGTGGTTCTACCTCGATTCGTCCATTATCCCGTTCACGCCCGGCTCATGGATGGCACGGCTGTACGCCAATGATAAGATCATTGAACCCCAAGCGCCGTTTACGATCACGACGGGGTGATGTGAGACGGGTTTGCACTTGGTAGTCGTGTGGTCGCATGTTAGTATTGCCTGCATTCTGACGAGTGATGAATGAGGGACGGATTGAAACTTCGTCTAATTCTGCTGGTGATGTTGATGAT
>CAIVEA010000004.1 GCA_903904765.1 uncultured Chloroflexota bacterium | reverse complement strand
CACCAGCGCCACCAGCAGCAGCACAAATGCAAGCAACAGCAAACGCACCCAGTAACGACGACTCGCCGCAGCAGGCTTGGTCACGCCCATTACGTCTCTTGGGCGCGATTGAAGCGAATGCCGAAGGTGGTCAGTACGATGCTTAACGCATACAACACCAGCAACGGAACCATCACCAATGACATATTCACAGGGTCAACCGTCGGGGTGATGAGCGCGGCGGCCACCGAAGAACCCACCACTGCGATACGCCAGTTACGGATGAGTGCGCCCGGCGTGACAAAGCCGATGAGCGACAGCACGAAAAAGATCAGTGGTGTCTCGAACGCCACACCCATCCAGAAGAGGAGCGAAGTCACGAAACTCAAATAGAGTTCGGGTGTCCATTCCGGTTTGAACAGCGTGGGCTGGAAGCTCTCCAGAAAGCCGAGCGCGGGCGGGATGAGCAAGAACCATGCAAAGGCCACACCCACCAGAAATAGAAGCGTGATCGGCGGGATGGAATACAACAAGATGCGGCGTTCCTTGTTGGTCAAGCCCGGCACGATGAACATCAGAATTTGGTAGGTCATGATCGGGATAGCAATGATGCCACCCATGAGGAGCGACACGCGGAAATATTCGACCACACCGCTGGTCGGTCCCAGTGTGGTGAATGGGCGACCATAGGGCTGTTGCAGAAATTCGAGAACCGGAGTGGCGAAAAACACGCCCACAATCGTCCCGAATACTAGCGAGAGGATGGCTTTGGTTAGTCGCTGCCGCAGTTCATCCAGATGATCCCACAAAGTCATCCGCGAACCTTCTAGTTCGGGATGGTCTACATCTTCTTCAACAGGAGGTGGCTTAGGTGGAGTCGGTTGGCGTTTGGGGAGGTTGAGTTTCTGCTGCATGATCTTCCTCATCTCCTGTGTCGGTCGGTTGCGGCACGATGGCGGCACGTAAGGTCGCAGGAGCCGCCCCTAACAGGGAGGCCAGCACACCGTTAACAAACCGTGTTGAACCGTCTGCACCAAACAAATGCGCCATCTCAGTCGCTTCGGCGATGATAACGCTGACAGGGGTATGCGGATAAGCAGCAAACTCGTAGAGCGCCATCCGTAGGATGGTGCGGTCAATAATCGAGAGTTGATCTAGCGGAAAATCAGTGGCAAAAGGCTGAATGTGACGATCCAGCGTTCGCGCCAAACTGACCACCCCGCTGACCAACTGCCGCATGAAAGGTCTGGATTCGGGCGGAATGTTCTGCTCAGCGAGATACGAATCAATCGCCACACCAATCGAATGACGGGTGCAGTCCACTTCGTACAATATTTGCAGAGCAGTTTGACGGGCGATGCTGCGGACATCTTGCGTGGCGGGATGTTCGATCTCTTCCCGCGCCACAATCTCCACATCATCTCCACCGAAATCAGGCAAATCAGTCAACGCAGTACACCTTGAGCATTATCGGTAACGGGCAGAGTGTACAACAGAACCCAACGCCTGCCTAGAATCAAGGGAGCAAAATCGTATCGGAACTCTCGTCATCCAGATCGCGCCAACGGCTGCGCTCCTGCTGGGTGAACCATTCATTAAGTTGCGCGCACACTTCGGCGCTCAACAAAAAAATGGCGGCGATGATATATGCCCACAACAACAGCACAATTGCGGTGGCGATACCGCCGTAGATGAACTGAAAATTGGCGACACCGCTGGTGTACCAAATGAAACCGGACTTCGCCAGTTCCCAGCCGATCGCGCCCAGAATTGCCGCAGGCCAGACCGCATCCCAGTGGACATAGCAGGCCGGCACATAGCGGAACAGCAGCGCGAAAATCACCATATCCAACCCTAACGGCAAGAACACCGTCCCGATGGTCAGCCACGAACTGGGCTGTCCCAGCAAAGACGCGGTAATCAGACGCAGCACCGCTGAGGTGAGGAACGAAGCAACGACCAGCACCACGAGGATGAACGTCATGAACACGGCCACCAACCGCTGCCGCCACAGACTGCGGCGAGCCGGTACGGCGAAAATAATATCGAGCGAGGTGGTGATGTTAGAAAACAACCCCAGCGCCGACCAT
>CAIVEA010000003.1 GCA_903904765.1 uncultured Chloroflexota bacterium | reverse complement strand
GTGAAGGACTTGCCCTCAATCTCGATTGTTCCCCCCGGTGTCACGGGCAGCCAGTTCATCTGTGGCAGCCCCCGCGCATCCACGCCGATCCCGCTGCGTGGGTCGTGAATGGTCGCCAAGCGTTCCCCGATCCAACTCCGTCGTTTGTGATCGGTGGCGAGGATTTCGATCTCCCGCAGCAGGCGTGCCTGTTCCGGTTCGATGAACGCTTCTTCCACCGGATTCAGGTCTGGTTTCAGCCGTTCTCGCATGGCATACACCAGCACCAGCCGTTCCTGCGGCCAGAGCAGGAAATCCGGGCGACCTTTCTTGTCCCACTCCTGCGCCGCGCTACGCACCTGCCGCAGCAAGATCAGGTCTTCCTGCGCCCCGGCAATCCACCGTTTCAGCCGTTCCCAGCTGCGGAACAGCGCCTCGTGGGCGACTTCTACCGTGCCGCCATCCGTTACCAGCAGTCGCGCTTGCACAAACGCCTGCATCAACCGCTGTTCCGCGTCGTCGAAACGCTCCTGATCTGCCCGCTGCCGCGTGGCGGTTCCGCGCTCATCCACCGTCACCAATTCCCGGAACACCCGCCCCAGCACCTGTTCTTTGTCCGCCAAGTCCAGCGTCGCAAAGGTATTTTCCGCCCGCCGCCCGATGGCTCCTTCCACGCCCCCCAGCGCAGTATAGGCGCTGCGGCTCAACACCTTCGCATCTCCGGCGGCGTGATAGAGTTCGTCCAGCGCATAGGCCAGCAGCGCCAACGCCCCTGATTCGGTGCCAGTGTGAGCCTGCATTTGTTCGGGCAGCCCGTCATCCCATGTCAGCCCCGCCCGTTCCGCCGGACGCTTAATCATTTCGAGGAGTGCGCCCGCCGTCGGCGCGGAGAGCAGGTAATTGCCCTGATTCATCAGGCCGGCCAGCGTGGGGTCATCAATGGCCTTCGCCGTGAAGTCGGAGCGCATCGTCACCACGCAGCGCAGCCGCCGCGAAGCCTGTATCGCCGCCAGCAGCGCGATGAAGTCGCGTCGTTCAGCAGCACGTTCATCCGGGATGTTCGTGAATAGTTCCTCAAACTGATCTACGAAGAACAGCACTTCCGCCCATTCTGGGGCTTTGGCTTCCCGCAGCAGCCCGTCACACACGCTGAGGAGCGCGACCGGGTTCTTGCGGATGCTGCTGATGAACCCTTCTTTTTCCTGTTCGATCAAGAAAGGCGAAACCGGATGTTCGGGGAAGGTTTCGCACAGCGCCGCAAACAGCGCCGCGAAGGGATTTTCCGACTGCCCCGGCGTGAAGCGCACGAAGCGCCAGTCTTTGCTGCCCGTCTCCCCGCTGACGATGGCGTTGGCTTTCAGGCGCGGAATCAGCCCCGCCGCCACCAGCGAGGACTTGCCGCTGCCGGAGGCCGCCACCACCGCCGTGAAGCGGCTGTTCTCGATTCGCTTCACCAGTTCGCTGGTTTCTGCCCCGCGCCCGAAGAAGATGGGTGCATCTTTTGCCGTGAACGCCCGCAAGCCGGGGAAGGGCGATCCCGCCCACAACGGCGCGGCTTCCACCTGTGGTCGGTGGGTCGGCTTGTCGCCAGTCGCGCTGTAGCCTTCCGCCGTCAGGATGTTGTAGAGAATCTGCCGCAGTTCAAGCAGCAACTTTTGGCGCAAATCTTCAGGTGTGGCATATTCGTTCACGCCGCCTTTCAGCGCACCCGTCTCCGAATCGCGGAGCTGGTCGAAAAAATCCAGCACGGCATGGTACTGCGCCACCTGCTTGCGATCTTTCATATCGAGATGCGGTTCTTCCGTGCGCCGATAGATCAGGGTGATCGGCTTGCCTGTGGCGCGTTCGGCCTCCAGCGCATCGTTGAACTCCCATTCCGTCCCTGATCGGTATTTCGCCCCGTCAGCTTTCTGGTATTCCGGGTAAGGCAGTTCCGTCCCCATCCGCCCCCAGAACAGCACCAGCGCAATATCGCATT
>CAIVEA010000002.1 GCA_903904765.1 uncultured Chloroflexota bacterium | reverse complement strand
GATACGATGGCTCCGTTCTTCAAGTAAACAACGATTGCCAGCACAGGAGGAGCCAGTTCGTCTGGCTCCTCTGCATTTAGACCACAACCGCAGGAGGTGTGTGAATGGCGATCCCAGCGCAGACCATCGGGACGGCGCGTCCTGATCCGGGCAGACTGCCACGCGGGGTTCTGGCGATTATCGGATGGCAAATCTTCGCTGGAATCACCTGTTTGTTCGCAGCCAGTCAAATTCTTCAGATAGAGCGCATTTTTAACCTCGGAAACTTTGTACAAGTCTTTTTAGCGGCGCTGGTCGCGCTCATCGCGGGACTCAATTTCTACGCGGCCTATCGCCTGTACCAGATGAATAGCGGCGGGCGCTTGCTGGCGCTGGGGCTGAATTTCATGGGCATGGCGCTGACTGCCCTTTATTTAGGCCACATCACCGGAATCTATCTGGGCTTGGATACGCTGACCGATGCGCTGTACCGCAACCTGTCGTGGCTGTGGGGAATCGCGCTCGGCTATCTGATCGTGTGGCTGAGTCAGCGGTTCGCAGAAGATAATGCGCTGCGCCGCTACGGGCGCTATGCCGGCGTGGGGCTGATGCTGGTTTGCGCGGCGGTGATCCTGCTCACCTCCGGCCTGCTGGTGAACGGGGCGATTGCGCTGGTGACGAATCTCGTTCGCGCCGATTCGCTGGTCACGCTGGCGGTGGCGGTGATTTTCGGAGCAGCTTCGCTTTACATGCTGCGAATGGGGAGCGTATTCGGGGAGACGACCAGCCAACGCGATACGTGGCAGGGTTGGCTATTCCTGATGCCCAATTTCATCAGCTTCGTGCTGTTTTTCGCAGGGCCGCTGCTGCTCTCCCTATATTTGAGCTTCACTGATTACAATCCGGCGCAGCAAGACCCGGCACGCTTCATCGGGCTGTCGAACTATACGCAAATGCTCAGTTTGAGCGTGGGAACGCTGCAATCGCCCGACCAACGCGCCGCTGAAGTGATCGCCGAAGGCCACGCCGAACTGACGCGCTTCACGCTGGGCGGCAATACCATCGTCATCGGTGCGCGGGATACGCTGTTCTGGTACAGCCTGACCAACACCTTCGGCTACTGTTTATTTTTGCTCCTGTTCAGCATTCCCCCCGCACTGGGGCTGGCGATGCTGCTTAACTCCAAAATGCCGGGCATGAAGTTCTTCCGGGCGGTGTTTTTCATCCCGTCCATCGCGGCAGTTGTGGGTGTGTCGCTCATCTGGCAGTGGTTGTACGACCCGACCATTGGTTACATCAACTACGCCATCTTGCAGGTGGTGAATTTCATCAACGGCCTGCTGGGGACGCAAATCGCTGATCCGGCCATCAAATGGCTGACCGATGAGCGCATCCTGATGCTCTCGGTGGTGATTATGGCGGCGTGGCAGGTCATTGGCTTCAACGCGGTCATCTTCCTCGCGGGATTGCAGGGCGTTCCTAAAGAACTGCTCGAAGCCTCGACGGTGGATGGCGCGAACCGCTGGACTCGTTTCTACCGCATTATCCTGCCGATGATCGGGCCGACCACCTTTTTCGTCACGATTACAACGCTGATCGCAGGGCTGCAAGCCTTCGCAGAACCCTTCTCGCTGATCGGCGAAAACAACCCTTCCACCGCCAAACTCACCAGCGTGTACTACCTTTACAATCTGGGGTTCAGCAACTTCCGCATGGGCTATGCTTCTGCGGTGGCGTGGGTGGTGTTCATCGCCATTTTCATCGTGACCATCCTGCAATTCCGCTTCTCGTCCAGCAATCGCGCTTACAGCGATTAGAGAGGACTGCACATGGCTGCCCTTGCCCAACCGCCTCTCCGCCGCGCCGAACCGCAAATGCGGCTGCGCCTCATCCGCACATGGATGATCCGGGTGCTGGCCTATTTCTTGCTGTCCTTCGTCGCTTTCTTGATGGTATTCCCGTTTCTGTACATGTTTTTCACCTCGCTGAAGAACACGCAGGATGTGTTTCATGCCCCGCCCCGCTTGCTGCCCTATAGCGCCGTCACTACGCAGATCAACGGCGCAGATGTCCCCGTTTACCGCCTGCTGGTGAACGGGCAAGAACAAGAGATGGTGGTGGATGAGGATACGGGGAACGTCCCGTTCGGCTTCTTCGCCACCGCCGATGTCATCAACATCGCCGACCCGCAGGCGACGGAACAGGTTGTTCAGATCAAACTGGCGGACGCGGTGGATACCGGACGCGAAGAAACCGTCGGCGGCGAAAGTTATAAGGTCTTCAGTGTCACGGTGGACGGTCAGGCACAGGAACTACTGATGGTCTACCGGCGCGGCCTGAAACGCTTTGTGGGGCTGAATGACCCCACGCTAGAAGCCTACGCG
>CAIVEA010000001.1 GCA_903904765.1 uncultured Chloroflexota bacterium | reverse complement strand
TGGCCCTCTCTCCGATGGCGCACGGTTGGCAGTGGATACGCTGAACGCAGCAGGCGGTGTACGTGGTGCAGACGGCACGTTCTTCCAGCTTGAACTCGTCATCCAACCGTTTGACATCATGCCAAACATACAGAACAGTCTTGCCACCCTCAGCGGCAGCAGTGTGATTGCGGTCATCGGCCCGCAGACTGACGACCAGATCAGTGCCAACCTGACGGGCTTGCAAAACCTGAGTGTCCCGATCTTGACCGCGGCTACCGGCGACACGCTGCTCCTGAACGACAGCACCCACCGCATCTTTCGCAGTCGCGCCGCAGCAGCCGAAGAAGGGCGTGCGCTGGCAGATTACGTCATCAACGATCTAAAAGTGACGCGCATCGTCACCGTTCAGCTTGAACTCGACCTGAGTACAACCGCAGGTGTGGTGGGTTTCACAACAGCCACAGCCGCACGGGGCATCACACCGCAGGCCACGCTGCAAGCACCCTCGGATAGCGATTTCACACCCATGATGAACCAGATCAGGATGACCAATGCCGATCTAGTGGCGGTCTACGGTTCGCCCGCCCGCGCTGGCACATTCTACGCGCTCCTACGCCAGCAAGGGTATACTGGCTACTTTGCCTACAAGGATGCCGGCAATTCGGCCTTCCAGAACAACATCCCGCCCGACCAGAAGCGCGGAATCATCCTTACCTCCACATGGTCAGTCACCGCCACCGATAGCGAGAGCCGCGCTTTCCGCGAAGCATTCGTCCGCCAATATGGGCAACTTCCCGGCGCAGTCCACGCCGCCGCTTACGACTCGGTGCAGATGCTGGCCGCCGCCATTAACCGCCCCGGCGATCTGCTGGCGAATCTAGCCGCGCTGACCGATGTTCAAGGTGTGCAAGGCAAACTAGAACCTGCCGCTCTCGGACGCGGCGAAACCAGCGCCAACGCCGTTGTGGAAGTGCTGAGCGATTTCGGCGCACCGGGCATTGTGGCGCGTTATCAGCGTGGTGTGCGCGTCCCGCTGGAGCAATCCGGCTTACCCGGCCTAACCCCCACGCCCGCCCCCACCGCCACACCGGATGGCGTGACCATCACCATCAAACAGTCGCGGCAGAACGTCCGCAGCGGCCCCAGCACCGATTACCCTGTCCTCGGTCAATACAGTCAAGGCCAGCAGGTGCGCGTCATCGGCGCAACCATAGATTTGACATGGGTAGTGGTGGATTTCCGGGGCGAAAAAGGCTGGCTGGCGACCTATTTGCTGGACGTGTTTGGCGACCTGAACACTGTACCGATCATGACACCACCGCCCACCCCAACACCCCCGCCCAGCCCTAGCCCGCTGCCGCAACCGGACATCGTGATTGACAGCGTGGTTGCCATGCCATCGCCCATCATCGTCGGGCAACCGTTCATCGTGAACGTGACACTCCGCAACGCGGGCAGTCAGGCCGCGCCGCCCTTCGCGGTGGCAGCCACTTTCCCGCCCAACAACGTCTATGCCGCCACCATCGTCGGGGCGCTCAGTCCGGGACAAAGTGCAATTGCCGCCCTCACCGGAACGTTCACCAACACAGGCGCGTATTCGGTGGTGATCGTGGCGGACTTAAATAACGAAGTTGCAGAGGGAACGGGTGAGAATAACAATCTCTACACCTTCAACTACATCATTAACAAGCCGCTGGCGCGTCAAGGGGCGCAAACGCTGAACCCGAACGATACGATTGATCTGGAAGGGAACGCGATACAAGGCGATGCCAACTGGGACATCACCGCCAGCAATTTGAACGCGCTGTTCAGCGCC